>NZ_JBAQPS010000230.1:0-9508 GCF_049305995.1 Sulfuricurvum sp. | reverse complement strand
AATTGACGGTCCATTGCTCATTTTAGCGGGAGCTGGAAGCGGAAAAACAAAAACGATTACTACTCGATTAGCTTATTTACTTGATCAAGTTGGAATTCCTGCAGGCAACACTCTCACTCTTACTTTTACCAATAAAGCCGCCAAAGAGATGCGTGATCGGGCGATGGGGCTCATCACCCAAAACTCATATCCTCCCCTGCTGTGTACCTTTCATAAATTCGGTCTACTCTTTTTAAAATTTCATATCCACCTCCTCGGGCGTGCCAACAATTTCGTCGTTATCGATACCGACGATAAAAAAAAGATAATCAAAAAAATTAACGCCGATCTTCCCACTGCCCTGATCGCCAGTGAAATTTCTCGTTATAAAAACTCTATGATCGATCCTACCGAAGCGTATCTCCAAGCCGAACTTACCAACTACAAACATATTGCTAAAATATACGAAGAGTACGAAGCCTATCTACTTAAAAACAACCTTGTCGATTTCGATGATCTACTCTGCCTTACCTATCGTTTACTGGATGAATATCCCGATTTATGTACTCAAACTTCTGAAAAATATCGCTATATTATGATCGATGAGTACCAAGATACAAATGAGCTACAATTACGCCTACTCCAAAAACTATGTTCTACCCATAACAACCTCTGTGTCGTAGGGGATGATGATCAGAGTATTTACGGTTGGCGCGGGGCACATGTGCGTAATATCCTCGAATTCGATCAAGATTTTCAAGATGCCATGGTGGTCAAATTAGAGCACAACTACCGCTCCACTCAACCGATCCTCACCGTCGCCAATGCCCTGATTGAGCATAACCGCTCCCGTCTGGGTAAAACGCTCATCGCGACGAAAGAGGGGGGAGATGATGTTCAGACTATCACCTCCAACGATGAGAGCGAAGAGTCCCAAAAGATTGCCAAAGCAATCAAAACTCTCATCACCGGCGGAGTTCGTCCGAACGAGATTGCTGTACTCTATCGAATCAATGCGTTGAGCCGTTCTCTCGAAGAGGGGCTTAACCGCGCAGGAGTCGCCTATAAACTAGTCGGCGGTTTACGGTTTTATGACCGCGCCGAGATCAAAGATCTCATTAGCTATCTACGTGTCATCACCAATGTCCATGATAATTTTTCTCTCAAGCGAATCATCAATAAACCAAAAAGGGGCCTTGGCAAAGCAACTATTGATAAAATCGAACTCTCCTCTATTGAGGCGGGTAAATCGATGTTTGAGTTTATCTCTACCCTCAATGACAGCGAACTAGAATCGTTAGTACGGAAAAAAAGTGCCGGAGAACTGCGTGATTTTGTCTCTGAAATTCTCGAACTTCGTCTCGTTGCCGAAGAAGCCATTTACCGTTTTATTGATCGTCTTGAAGAGCGTTTTAAAATCAAAGAGACCCTCAAAGGGCTACCGGATGAAGCAGAGAAAATCGCCAATATCGATGAGTTTTACGGTCTTTTCCGTGATTATGTAAAACAAAATCCAGAGGCCTCGCTTGCCGAGTTTCTGAATGATATTACACTGCAAAGCGAACAAGATCAGGTGGAGGGTGAGAGTATCTACATTATGAGTATCCACGCTTCCAAAGGGTTGGAGTTTGAACACCTCTTTGTCATCGGACTCGAAGAGGGCTTTTTACCCCTTATCGGAGATGGGAGCGATTTGGAGGAGGAGCGCAGATTGGGCTATGTCGCCTTCACCCGTGCCAAAAATAACCTCACCCTCTCCAACGTCAACAGCCGTTTCTACAAAGGGCGCCGTACCGATCTACAAAAAAGCCGCTTTATCAACGAAGCAGGACTCTGCGAAGGATCGCTCATCTTGGAAAAAAATACTTCGTATAAAAAAGGGGATTTGGTGCGCCATAAAATCTTTGGTGCCGGACGGGTTGAGGGAGTGAGCAAAGCAGGACGTGAGTTCAAACTCAGTATTAACTTCGGCGGAAACAAACGAGATATTCTCGCCTCATTTGTGGAGAAACTCTGATTGAACCGCCTTTTTGTCGCCTATAAACCCTCCGGTATCAGTTCCAATCAGCTTTTAGGGCGTCTAAAAAGACGTTACGGCGTTAAAAAAGCGGGCTATTCTGGAACCCTCGATCCGTTTGCCAAGGGTGTTTTGATTATCGCATTTGGCAATCACGGACGACTTTTCCGATTTTTAAACAAAACCCCCAAACGCTACCGTGCAACACTATGGCTGGGAGCCTACTCCCCTACCCTCGATATCGAAAAAATCGAATCCATTGAAACTGTCGCACCTGTTCTTCATGAAGAGATACAAACTATTTTAGACTCGATGGTTGGGGAACTAACCTACCTCCCTCCCAAATACAGTGCCAAGCGGATTAATGGACGAAGAGCCTATGAATTTGCCCGAGAAGGAAAAGAGGTTGATTTACGTGAAATCACCTCAACTGTTTATGATCTCACACTGCTCCATTACTGCCACCCTTTCGTCACGTTTGAAGTAACCGTATCCGAGGGGAGTTATATCCGATCTCTCGGAGAGATGATTGCCGCTCGCCTTGGAGGTGATGGAGCGCTTAGTGCATTAGAGAGACTCAACGAAGGGCAATTTATCTATGAAAATGAAAAAGAACTCGATATAAAAACCTCCCTCGCAATTCCCAAAAACCGCTATAATGGCATATTACAAACGATTCTTTTAGGACAACCATTAGCACGCGAAGATTTTGATATCTCCGAGAATGGAACCTACTGGATCGACAACGGCGATACCATCTCGATACTAGAGATCACCTCCGATGGTGTCCGCTACATTCTCAATAAGGTTGAAGCATGCTGATTCTCTCCAGAAAAGCCGAAGAATCGATCATTATCGCCGATACAATCACCGTCAAAGTGGTCTCAATCGACAAAGGGGTTGTCAAACTCGGAATTGATGCACCACATAATATTCGCGTACTCCGTAGTGAATTAGTAAAAGCCGTCGAGAACTCCAATAAAGAGGCATCCCACGGTGATACCTCTTTATTACAACAATTGGTGCAAAAACTCAAATTATGATCCGATACAGAGCCTACGCTAAAGTCAATATTTTTCTCAAAATCACCGGAACACGGGGCGATTATCACACCATTAGTTCACGTTTTATGCGGGTAAAAAATCTGTTCGACACCTTATGGTTTGAGCCAAAAGCAACTCCTGAATTTGAAATACGGGGCAATTTCGACTGCGAAGTTCACTCTAACACCATCTACAAAGCTTATAAATATCTCCAAAGCGCGACACGTTCCGATAAACTCTCCACTTTTTTCGAGAACCACGCGATATGTGTCGATAAACAAATCCCCTCCTTTGCAGGCTTGGGGGGTGGAAGTTCGGATGCGGCAACCTTTTTACGGATGTGTAACGAGGAACTGGAATTGGGTCTAAGTGTTGAAGAACTAGCAAGTATCGGTGCTAATGTCGGTGCGGATGTCCCCTTTTTCGTCTATGGCTATGAGAGTGCCAATGTCAGCGGAATCGGCGAAGTTGTTGAACGATTCACTGAACCGTTGATCGATTTTGAGGTGATAACCCCCGACATCCAAATCAGTACCCCCTCTGTGTATCGCTACTACCGTGAAAACCTCTATGACCCTATCTCAGCCGAAGAAGTTGCAAGACTAGAATCAACCTCTTCACGTGCTATTCTCACTTCTATAAGTCCTAAAGAGGCCAATGATCTTTACCCTTCTGCTTTGGGATGCTATAGTGAATTAAATGAAAAAGAGGGCTGGTTTTTCTCGGGAAGCGGAAGCAGTTTTTTTAGAATCAAGGAAGATACCCATGGGTGAAAATATCGCCACCAACAAAAAAGCTTTTTTTGACTACTACATCGAAGAGAAATTCGAAGCGGGACTCGTTCTCAAAGGCTCCGAAGTCAAAGCCCTTCGTGCCGCACGGGTCAACCTCAAAGACGGCTTTATCAAGATCGTCAGAGGTGAGGCATTTGTGTTCGGCGTTCATATCGGAGTACTCGATACAACACATCACTATTATACCCATGAAGAGCGTGGAAGCCGAAAACTTCTGTTGCATAAAAAACAGATCGACAAGATGTTTAAAGCAGTAGAAAAAGAGGGGTTTACCCTCGTTCCTCTGAGTATCTATTTCAATGATAAAAACCTCGCTAAAATGCAAGTGGCAATTGTTAAAGGGAAAAAACTCTACGATAAACGGGATGATCTAAAAGAAAAAAGTCTCAAGCGTGATATGGAACGGGCACTTAAGGGAGAGTAAATGGTACAGTTACACGAACTTCATCTAAAAGACCTACAAAATCCAATTCACCCCTCCCTCTATGAAGCGTATGGCGAATATCAAATCTTGATCCTTAGGCTCCCTGAACTTTGGGAGGGGAAAGCCAATATCCTTACTCTACGTTCAAATGAGTTTTGGAAGAGCAAAGGGAGATTTTTTTCCTACCCTTTTGTCATTGTTAAAGAAGAGATTTATTTTTATGATAGAAAGCCAGGAGAACTAACGCGCTTTGAGAATGGGTTTAAAGATCTCTATCACTTTTTAGATGAAAAAATCAATGCCTTTATGGAAGATATCGAGATTGCACATGACAAAATAGCTTTTATAGAAGAGAGCCTCTATAAAAAACAATCTTTTAACCCGATGGAGCGATGGCATATTCTCAAAAAAGAGCTCTCACGCACCGAACGAGTTATCATTAAAGCGGTCGATGTCTTTGAGCGGTTTGTAACCAAACATACCCTTAGTGAAACCAATCTGCTCAATGAGTTTAATGACTTGCATGAACATCTGGAACGCTCACTCCGCTCAACGATTGCTGCCAATACACAGCTCGATGACATTTACCGTTATCACAACATCCAAACCAATGATCGTCTCAATCGCAGTATCTATCTCCTTACGATTATATCGGTGATCTTTTTGCCCCTTAACCTCGTTGTAGGATTTTTCGGTATGAATACTGGGGGATTACCGTTTCAGCACCATTACGGCACACTCGATGCATTTATCGCCATGATTGTTTTTGCGGCTATCTTAACGATTGCAGTTCTGTGGAAAATTAAAAAATATTAATAGTACCAGTAACATCATAATTTGAATGATACGTTAACTCTAAAAAAACAAAAGGGAAGAAAAAGGTGCCGCTCAAAAGAGCAGCGAAGGGGATTATTTGCGGCGAATTTCTTTAATACGTGCAGCTTTACCAGCAAGATCACGAAGATAGAACAATTTAGCACGACGTACACGACCACGACGAAGAACTTCGATTTTTTCTAGGCTGTCGCTGTAGATTGGGAATACACGCTCGATACCAACACCGTTAGCACCGATTTTACGTACAGTAATAGTACGGCCAGTACCTTCTCCACGAATAGAGATACAGATACCTTCATAATTTTGAACACGTGATTTTTCGCCCTCTGTAATAGTTACAGCAAGACGAAGAGTATCACCTGCACGGAACTCAGGAACGTTTTTATTAGCGATTTGTGCTTGCTCGAAGCTAGCAATGTACTTATTTTTCATAAGATGTCCTTATTTTATGCTTTTGAAGCTGCTCCGGTCTGAAGTACGCAGTTTTGCATTCAGACAGAGACGATTTTAGTGCACGAATTTTACTGTGATTTCCCTTTAAGTATTCTGATGGAACACTCATATTCTCATAAACAGGGGGTTTTCCGAATGAAGGCGCTTCGAGAAGTGGTGATTCGAAACTCTCATACTCCAGCGATTCACTATTTCCCAAAACACCTTCGATATTTCGAACGATGGCGTCGGTCATCACCAGTGAGGGAAGTTCCCCTCCGGTGAGGACGTAATCGCCGATGCTGAACACTTCATCACCAAAGCGTTCAACTACCCTCTCATCGATCCCCTCATACCGTCCGCTCACAAAAACCACATGGGGCTTTGATGAAAGACGCTTGGCATCGTTTTGGGTAAATTGTTTCCCTACCGGTGCCACAAAAATGATGTGAGAGTCTTCAGGGAGTGAGCGAAGTGCATCAAACAACGGTTGAGGTGTCATTAACATCCCAGCACCGCCGCCTGCGGCAGTATCATCCACTTTATGATGTTTTGAGGTACTGAAATCTCTTGGGTTGAGATAATCAACCGAAAATTTACCCGACTCGATCCCCCGTTTGAGAATAGAGTCTTGAAAATATCCTTCGATCAGATTAGCGAAAATGGTTACATACGTAAAACGCATTAGGATGCCTCTAACAGATCCAATCCGCCCTCTACGGTAATAATTTTAGCCGTTGCATCGGCGTTTAAAACAAAACGATCGATGTACGGGATTAAAAAGGTAGCCGGAAGCTCTTTGGCAACAAACGACGGATCGGTTGCTACTAGCAGATAATCCAACGGTCCGATACGTTCAATCTCTTGAACTTTACCTAAAAGTATCTCCCCCTCCATAACACTTGAACCGAGCAAATCAAACCAGAAAAACTCCCCCTCACTCAAGTTGCATCGCTCACGCGTCGCTTCAAAGGTGGTAAAAAGTTTTGCATTGGTGAGTGCTTTAGCCGCTTCAGGAGAATCAATCCCCTTTAGATGAACCAATTCACGATCAGGGTTATAGGAAGAGAGGATTATTTCTTTACCATTTTCAAGGGTGAATGAGGCATTAGGAGCAAACTGTTCAGGGAAATCGGTGGAGAGGTTAAGTTTCATATCCCCTTTTAAGCCAACGACTCGGCCTAAAGTGGCGACATGGAGTAAATCCTGCGGAGGTGAATTACGAAAGCGGTTCGACATTGATTCGGTAACTTTTTCCGTCTTTGGCTTTGCACCCGGAAATAACGGTTTTGATCGCACCGATCATTTTACCCTCTTTACCGATGAGCTTGCCCACATCCGCTTGATTAGCGTACAAAACGATTTCGGTCACTTCGTCGCCTTCATTCGATTCTACCCGAATTTCTTCGGGATAAGACGCTATTAACTTAGCAAAACCTGCGACGAAGTCCGCAACCATCATTATTTACCGGTAATTTTTTTAACGCGGTCTGACATTTGAGCACCAACGCTCAACCAGTAGTTAAGACGCTCTTCATCTACTTTGGTTGTGATAGGGTCTGTCATTGGGTTATAGTACCCGATCAATTCGATCCAACCGCCGTCGCGACGTTTGCGACTATCGGTTACCGCGATACGGTAGAAAGGTTGTTTTTTGCGACCCATACGGGTTAAACGGATGACTGTTGCCATTGTGTGTCCTTTAAATGTTTTTTTTGCACCAAGAAGTTTAGAAGAGTGTTTTACCCACAAAAGTAAAAGAAAAACCTCTAAGCTTCTTCAAATGCTAAATACTAAACTCATAATGAGTACAGTATTTAACATTTGCATTGGCAAAGTTAACGCGGTAAACGCGCACCTTGCATCTGACCCATCATACTCTGAAGGTCTTTCATCCCAGATTTACCCGAGAATCGTTTTGCCATTTTAGAAGCATTTTTAAACTGCTTCAAAATACGGTTCACTTCGATAATATCCAAACCACACCCTTTTGCCAAACGAGCCTTGCGGCTGTTATTCAAGAGTTCAGGATCTTCGCGCTCTTTCACCGTCATCGATGAGACCAATGCTTTGATCTGTTTGAGCTGGCTAGAGTTTTCCAAATCGAAATCTTTGAGCGCAGACGCCATGCCGCCCATACCTGGGATCATCCCCATAATGGATTTCATGCTCCCCATTTTTTTGAGGCTCTCCATCTGTTCTAGGAAGTCATTAAAGTTAAACTCCCCTTTTTTGATCTTTTTGGTAAGAATTTTCGCCCGTTTTTCATCGATAACCGATGCGGTTCGCTCTGCAAGGCCTTCGATATCACCGAGTCCCATAAGACGGTTAACGATACGATCTGGAAGGAAAATTTCGAGATCTTCCATTTTCTCACCCGCACCGATAAAGCGTAGAGGTACTTGGATTTGTGAAGCGATACCTAAAGCGACACCCCCTTTGGAATCCCCATCGTATTTGGTGAGGATAACGCCGTCGATCCCGATTTTTTCATTAAAAGTCGCTGCAGTACGAACCGCATCCTGACCCGATAAAGAGTCGGCAACGTAAAATATCTCATGCGGGTTGGCAACGGCTTTCACTTCCGCCAATTCGCCCATCAACTCATCATCGATTGCCAAACGTCCGGCGGTATCGATCAATACGACATCAACAAGTGCATTTTTTGCGTGTGCTAAAGCCGCTTTGACCACGTCAATCGAATTTTTGCTTGCATCATCGGCATAAAGTTCCACTTCGATAGAGGCACACACTTGACGGAGTTGCTCAACTGCCGCAAGACGCTGTAAGTCAGCCGCAACAACCAATACCCGTTTTTTCTGACGGGTTTTAAGCCAATTTGCCAATTTGCCCGTTGTTGTCGTTTTACCCGAACCTTGTAACCCCGTCATCAAAATAACGGTCGGTGCTATCGGAGCGTAGACAAATCCTGATTTGCCTTTGACATCCAAAAGGGCATATAACGATTTGCGAAGCGCATCGAGGAATTGGTCTTTTCCGATACCGCTTTGTTTAGTTTGGAGTTCGACCGAATCGATAAGGTCTTTGACGACTTTGTGGTTCACATCGGCTCTTAGCAACGCTTTTTTAAGCTCGACAAGTGCCTTGGTCAACGCCTTTTCATCGTCGTGAAAACGGATTTTGCGTATGGCTGATGTAAATGATTCGGTTAGTGTATCAAACACTTTGACTCCTAAATAATAGCTCTACAGGGTGTAAAAATTTCCGAATTATACTTAATTTTTTCTTCAATTACAATTAGAGTATTTAACTTCCGAAATGCCCAAACACTTTCGGTTCAGGCGCTTCAAACGTTCGCCCCAATAATGTCACTTTTTTCGCGTGAAGCATGACCCGCTTCGACTGTCGTCCGCCGTAACTCTCATCCCCGATAATCGGATGTTGAGCGTATTTCATGTGCGCACGAATTTGATGCGTTCGTCCGTGATGGATAACGAGCTGCACTTTCGTCTTTTTCCCCGATACTTCCAATGGAGTCACTTCAGTTATAGCGGGTTTACCGTTTTTAGCAACCTTGGTATAGGCTTTGTTTCCTTTTTTCTCCGTGATAAGTGGCTGATCGATAACAAACGGTTCACTTACCAATCCCTCTACCCATGCAACATACTCTTTGTAAACATTGTCTTTTTTAAACTCTTGGATCGCTTTGAGACGAAACTCTTCGTTTTTCACCAGCATCAAAACACCACTCGTTTCACGGTCAAGTCGGTGCAAAAGCTGTGAGCCTTTAAACTGACGTTCGATCTCATCCGAGTTGACGAAAGCCGGTTTATCGATAACGATCAAATCCTCATTCTCAAATATCGGACGCGCTTTTTCCACTTTTTGGACAATGAACACTGTTTTGGCACTGATTTCACCCCGTGCGATCATCACCTTGTTATTCCCAACATAAACCAAACCTCTATCAATCAGTGATTTGGCCTCAGAGTTGGATATTCCCTCTTGCTCCGCTAGGAGC
>NZ_JBAQPS010000229.1:0-6567 GCF_049305995.1 Sulfuricurvum sp. | reverse complement strand
CATGATGACTCCCTCATTCCTGACTTATAGTTTTACAAGTATGTCAAGAAAAGAGAAACATGTCTATTGTCCAATCGGACAATAAAATTAAAATTTTTCGAGTAGAATATGCCGAAATTCTTTTAGTTCGTAGATAAAGTGGTAATATAAGAGATATTTATTTTTTAATGTATTCCCCTGCAATGAAGGATCGATAATATATAAAATACGATCAATCTGAGATAACAACATCACATAATCAACAATGCCATTCTCCAATTCTGCATATTTATACAAAGAAAGAAAGCAAATATAAATCATATAGAAATTATCCACAATGCGATCGATCATTCGATCGGCATCGATTTCTAGTCTGGATTCCAGAGCTTTAATCAAGTCCGATAGCTCTTTTTGAGTAGTTTGATAACTGTTAATTTCAGTACCGTATCTCCACTGACTAAACCGTTTTGCCTTAAATTGGTTCAACTGAGATTCGATTCCTTTGAGTATCTCTCTAGCATAGTCCAAAAGTTGAATCATAATTACCATATTTTTTTCACTCAATGCCATATACTCATTAGATATATCACTATTGATCGGATCTATAAAACGAGAAAGAAACTCTTCTATTTGAAGATAAAACTGCTGTGCTGTAACATCAGTTATATTGATATTACACATTGTCTTTAGAATAAAAGCCACATGTTCACCATCTGCTTCTTCCAATTCTTCTTTGCATGTTGCTACAATCCCATCAAATCCTCGTACCATCAACTGCGTGATATGAGTATCGGTGCAAGGCACTGTTTCATAGACTTCTTCAGGAACATACTTTCTCATCGTCTCAATGAGAAAATCAATTTGCTCGTGTATAGATACCACTGGTGAATTAGGCACGTAAATTCCTTTTGCCCCAAAGTGCCAATGCAACACGATCATGTAAATCCAATTTATGATAACATGCAAGTAAATGAGCTTTGACCGTACGTTCAGAAATCTCCAATTGCTCAGCAATTTGTCTATTGGATAAACTCTTAGATACATAATGTGCGATCTGAATCTCCCGTTCACTTAACCTATCTATTTCATTTTGAGCCTCTAGCGTATCCGATACCGATAAGTTTCCTATGATATCTTGTACGATACCGGGGTCAAACCACATGCCTCCATTTTGAATACTTTGTATGGCACTGTTTAAATTGAGTAAAGAACTATGGGTATTCATATACCCCTGAATACCCATTTTCATTAAGTGAACACATTGATCAAACCTCGGCAAAGAGGTCATAGCGATTGCATTGCAATTATACATATGAATAATCTCTGAAAGTTCATGGTAACTCATTTTAATCGAATCAATATCTATCAGCAAAACCCATTCGGACGGATTAAGCGACTTATCCGTTTTATCTAAATCAACAATATTTATCCCCAGTAAAGACAATTTCTTTACCAATAAAGTTTCAAACGTTTTAGATTCACAGATAAGAATAGTATTCATCATCATTTCTCCGTTAATGCGTTTTGTCTGGCTTTTATAATAGGCTTGAGAAGGTACTGTAAAATTGTTTTTTTACCGGTAACGATATCGACTGTTGCCACCATTCCAGGAATAATATTAACCGTTGCTAAACGGATATTTTGTGCACTTTTTTGGTCGATCTTTACTTTAACGATATAATAACTTTCCTGTTTTTGTTGGTCAATAATCGTATCGGAACTAATCTGATACACATCACCCATCATACCTCCATAAATAGAGAAATCATACGCAGAAAACTTAACAATTGCTTTTTGCCCAGGATGGATAAAAGCGATATCAGACGGCTTGACTTTGGTTTCGACCAAAAGACTGGCTTCACTCGGAACAATTTCAGCAATATCCATCCCAGGACGTATAACGCCTCCGACCGTATTAATAAATAACTGCTTAACAATACCATTGACGGGTGCAATAATTTGCGTACGGTCAACTTGATCTTGCAATGGAGCAGAACCGGCATTTAAACGTTCGAGTTCAGCATTTGTCTCGCTCAGATCCTGTTTTGCTTTGGTTTGATAATCAATTTTTTCTTGAACCATTTTATCTTTTAATTCAATAATAGCAAATCTTAGGCGTGGCAGGGCATTATTAGCCTCTTCGCTTTGACGTTCGATATCATTTCGTTCACGCTGAAGCTTCAAAAAATCTACCTTAGCCTCGATCCCTTTACCTAACATAGATTGTGCAATTTGTTCTTCTTTTAAGATCAACTGTTTGCTTTGTTCCAATAATACTTTTTTTGATTGAGCATCTTCATACTCACTGATTTTTTGATTCAATTGTTCATTGAGGATTTTAATTTTATTAACCAGCTGATTTTTATTACTTAGATAAATAGATTGTTCATGCGGAAGAAATTTTTCTACAAGCTTTTTTTCATTCTCAGGTATGTAAAAGTCAATAGCGGATGCTTCAGCAACCAAACGGTACATTCTGGATTTTAATTCACCGTATTTTAGACGATTTTCTTCAAATTCACTGACAGGTTTAACATCGCTTAGACGCAATAAAACCGCTCCGCGTTTAACATGATCACCCTCATGAACCAATATCTCTTTTACGACTCCACCTTCTAGATTTTGAATTACCTGCAAATGGGTAGATGGAATAACTTTACCATCCCCTTTCGTAATTTCATCGATTTCAGCTAATCCCATCCAGACTATACCGCCTACGATCAAAGCACTAAACGACCATATAAAAATTCGAGAACCGTTCGTCACATTTTTTTTGGCGGCTTTATTAAAACTGGACATGTATTCAAGGTCTTCAGCATGGCTGAATAAACGGTGTCTATATTTCATGCATGTCCTTTAGAAAGTTTTTGTAAAATCTCATCTTTTAGACCGTCTGCAATAACTTTACCCTCTTCTAAAACAATCAGCCGATCAACAAGATCCAAAAGCGATGTTTTATGGGTAATAAGGATCACCGTTTTATCTTGAAATGCTTCAATGAGATTTTTCTTTAATTTTTCTTCTGTCATACTATCCATCATATTGGTAGGCTCATCCAATATCATGATAGGAGCTTCTGAAATGATAGCTCTGGCAATCGCAATACTTTGACGTTGACCACCGGAAATCCCTTCTCCTCGTTCACCAACATTCATATCAAACCCACGAGGATGTTTATTTACAAACTCTTCAACACCGCTGATACGGGCTGCTTTAAATATCATACGCTCATCGGCTGATGGCTCTCGAAAAATAAGATTGTCACGAACCGTACCTTTCATAAGGCTAATATCTTGAGGTATATAACCGATATTTTTTCGCAAATCAACCGGATCAATCTGATAGATATCGACTCCATCAACCAAAATCGAACCTTCTTCTATTTCGTACAAACCAAGCATCAATTTTTCAACCGTTGTTTTACCCGATCCGATCCGACCGACGATCCCTACTCGTTCCCCTTCTTTGATCGAAAAACTCACATTTTGAAGTGAATATTTATCTTCACCAGGGTATTTGAAAGTAACGTTTTTAAATTCAATATCTCCTTTTAGTGAGAGGCGTTTTAGAAATTCAACTCCGTTAGGATGTTCTGATGGCATATTCATAATATCGCTAAGCGTCTTATAAGAACTTTTAACATTTTCATAGTTTGACATCAAGGAAGCCACCTGACCTAGTGGAGCCATTGCTCGTGATGCAAGCATTACGACTGCGATCAATGCACCCATTGTCAAAGCTTTGTCTTGAATCATGTAAACACCGGCAAGAATCATAAAAACAGTCGTCATCTGAACCAAAAGGTTTGTAACCGTTGGGATAGAAGCCGTCAGAAGTTTTGACTTCAATCCTACATCCGCGATATACCCGTTTGATTCCTCCCATTCCCACTGAACTTGACCATTTGCTCCCATAGTCTTAATCATTTCAAGATTCATAAGACTCTCAACCAATACACTACTCTTATTAGCAGAAGCTTTTTGTGTCAGTTCAATCGATTTTTGTAACGGTTGTTTAACTGCCAATGTATACAGTAAGATTAACGCTCCAAGTCCCATAGGAATCACAACGATCCATCCACCAAGCATCCAAATTACAAACAAGAAAATAATCAAAAATGGTAAATCAACCAACGCAATCATCGTAGAAGATGAGATAAAACTTCGAAGCGCATCAAATTCACGTAAATTATTAGCAAAAGAACCTATCGATTTAGGACGAACCTGCATACGTATATCAAGAACTTTTTCAAACAGTATGGATGAGATGATAACATCGGTTTTTTTAGCCGCTATCTCAAGATAATAACTTCGCGTAAATTTCATAATAGCATCAAGAATATACACCAACACAATACCGCTTGCCAAAACCCACATCGTTTCCATAGCATTATTAGGAATGACCCGATCGTATACATTCATTGTAAAAAGTGGACTGGCTACTAAGGCAATATTGATAATCAATGAAGCTAAAATCACATCGCGATAAATAAAACGCGACATCCATAACGTTCCCCAAAACCAATGTCCCGTTGTATGTTCATCACTTTTTTTATGAGCTCCTTCCACCACATACTCTTTTTTAAGATAAAAAGCATAACCGATATATTCTTTCTCCAAATCATCGATTTTCACCCATGATTCACCCTCTGCGATTTCAGGTAGAATAATTTTTGCCATACTTCGATCTTCATTAAACCGTTCAAGGATACATGCACCTTTTCCACCCAAGACTAAAATGGCAGGCAGAACCAATGAGGAAATCTCACTAAGCTCTTTTTTCACAATTTTTGTACTTAATCCAGCTTTTCGAGCTGCTCGCGAAAAAAGCCCTTTTGAACTATTTAACGAAAAAAGTTCAGGTGATTGTTTCCCTTTTTCCAAAGGCAATCCGGCTATCAATGATGCCGCACTGTGAGGTACATGATAGAGTTTCGTATAAAGAACCAGACAACCAAGCAACGGATCAATATCATTCTGATGTAACATCTTTTATTCCTTGTTCTGATTAGTACTTTTATTAATTAGCGGCGGTGGTGCTTTAACGATTGACATACGGTTGCGTAATGATGATTGATTACCTAACGTTATACCCAAATCTTTTAAACGTTCTTCTAGTGATTTCATCCGTTCATCCTGTTTTATCGGTTTTGATATAGCTCTTTCAGTACTCTTCTTTTTACCTTTAGGTATAGGAGTTACACTGGTCTGTTTGGATAAAAAAGCATCTTGTCTCGAATAATAATGATCAGCAATTTTTCTGGCAGCTTCTCCATTCCCGGATAGATACTCTTGTTCATATATCTTTTCAGCTTCTTCCCACTGCCCGTTTATATCAAATTTTTTTCCTTGTTCCATCACATCTGAATATACAGTTTTTGTTACATTGACATCTGGATTAGCCGATGCCTTAGTACACACCAACATCTCCTCATGGGTTTGAATATTACCCGCTTTGATTAATTTTTGGCGCCAAAACTCTGCTTTTACATCATCTTTCTGAAAACTATTTTGACCATCACGATAAAAACTCCAAACAATTTTATACGCTGGAGAATACCCCTGTCTCGCGGCTTCTTGATACCAATAAGCCGCTTTGGCTTTATCTTCAGCAACACCGATACCTCGATTGTACATTCTGCCGAGCATAAATTGCGCCTTCGGATCACCTTCACGTGCAATATCGACAAATAAGTGAAATGCTTTAAGTTTCATATCAGTTTGTTCGTACATTTGTTGTGCTTCTAAAAATTTACTACTGCTTCCGCAGGCTTGGGTCAATAACGGTTGTTGCTTATCAGCAACGTTACCTATTTTTATACTTTTACTTTTCCAATACAGAGCTTTCTTAGCATCAACCTCTGTCCCATATCCATTTTGATACATTGTAGACAATATTTTCATGGAAACCGAATCTCCGTGTTCAGCCCCTTTTTGATACCATTCAAAAGCTTTTTTTATATTTTTATCATTGACTTCTTCTTTCGAAGATAACATACTTTCATTGGTATCCACTAAAATAATATTATTAGAAACATTGTTTTCATTTAAGATGAGATTAGCTTTAGTATCCACAAATTCATATTGTTGTGTTTCAGGAAGAATTTGGCATCCATTAATATTAAATTGTTTATCTACTGAATTTTGGCAAATAACTACCGGATGTTCTGATTCTACTTCATCCAAATCATACTTATAAGTTTTTTGCTTATTGCCGGTAACTTCGATATTAAAATAAGTGAGGAATTCCCCTTTTGCATCCAAAATACGATATTGTGAATAAAGTAAATCATATCGATTTTGAATAAGTTTACGACGAGCAGTATTGTACTCATCTTCCGAATCGAGAAGATCCATCAAACTGCGACGACCCAAATCAAATTCTTGTTGATAATAACCTTTTTTATGCAAATTCGATTCTTCATACATGATCAAAAAATCTTTTTGTTTGTTTAGGCTAGTATAGGCATTATACGATAACCCCATCCCTTCGAGCACTTCTCTTTGAAGCGCGTGAAGTTTCTCGGTGGAATTTTCAATTTCGGAAACAGCCCTCTCAACACGAGCATAATCACTTCCACCTTTAAAT
>NZ_JBAQPS010000228.1:0-4341 GCF_049305995.1 Sulfuricurvum sp. | reverse complement strand
TATCTACTCGAACATATTAGCAAAATCATCCTGATGAAGATACCGGATGCTATCATTATCGGGACGACTACAGCAGGAGAAATTTTAAACGGAAAGATGCTTCATGAAAGCATCGTAATATCATTTTCAATATTCAATCAAACGTATCTTAAAAGCATTCATCTTGTTGGAGATGATTCTGAGGCTTTAGGGTACACAGCCGCACAAACAATTGTTGATAAAGATACAAAATGCGTTATTATGTTTGCTGATGGGCTACAGCGTATCGGTGATGATATACTACGAGGTTTCAATCGTGGATCGCTTCAAGATGTAATCGTTGCAGGTGGAATGTCTGGTGATAATAACATTATGCATGCAACTTATTGTATTCATGGAACTACTATTTTTCAAGGCGGTATTGTTGCTGTTGCCCTTGCAAATCCGGAACTGGAAGTTTTTCACACCTATAATCTGAGTTGGCATCCCATCGGAAGAGAGATGACTATAACCCAAGCGAAAGGAAATATTGTTTATCAAATTAATTATTTACCTGTTTTGGATGTCTATGAACATTACTTAGGAGAAAATGTTGTCAGTAATATGCCCGGTTCTATGATCGAATTTCCTCTTATTTATCACTAAGGAACCGTTGATATTGCTCGTTCAGCGCTCGATATAACACCTGATGGAGGAGTTATGTTTGCCGGCAGTATTCCCGTAGGGAAAAAAGTCCGATTTGGAATAGCAAGCCCATCCATGATTGATGAAAGTGCCAAAAAAACGCTTCAACTGGCTGTGCAACATCCTTTGGACGGGATATTTATCTATTCATGTACCGGTAGAAAAATCTTTCTAGGAGAAGCACTTGAAGCAGAATTTTCACCCCTAGCACAACTTGCACCGCTCAGTGGATTTTTTACTTATGGAGAATTTTATCACGGTAACAAAAGCAATAACCTGCTTAATGTTACGACAACAGTTTTAGGACTTTCTGAAAGTAAAACAAAATCTTATAATAATCCATTAGAGATACCTAATATTACCCATTCAAGTTTGACTATCGGAGCATTAACACATTTGGTCGAAGTTGTTATGAATGAAGAAAAAGCAAAACTTGAATCAGAGTTAATCGAAAGCAATAACGATCTCCATAAACTTTCCCAAGCAATTCGTCAAAGTCCAAATAGCATTATTATTACTGATTTAGACGGTAATATCGAATACGTTAATGATGCATTTTTCCATATTACAGGCTATACAAGCGATGAAGCAATCGGAAAAAATCCAAAATTCCTTCAGTCCGGAAAAACATCGCATTCTATTTACCAAGAGATGTGGAAGACTATTCAAGCGGGCGAAACATGGCACGGTGAATTTATTAATCGGCATAAAAATGGAACTGAATATATTGAAGCGGTTAAAAGTGCCCCTATTTTAAATACCGATGGCAATATTTCTAATTATATGGCAATCACAGAAGATATAACGAAAAAGAAACGTTCAGAAGATCAAATCTACTATTTGGCAAATTTTGACTCTCTCACTAATTTACCTAACCGCAGACAATTTGAAGAGCGTTTTAACCACCTTATGACAATAGCAAAACGAAATAATGAATCCTTTGCCGTCATTTTTCTTGATCTTGACCATTTCAAAGAAATTAATGACTCATTAGGGCATAGTATTGGCGATACTCTACTCATCAAATCAGCAGAACGACTTCGTTCAATCATGCGCGATGAGGATACTATTTCAAGATTAGGTGGGGATGAATTCATCTTATTATTACCCAATACCGCTGAAAATGGAGCTGAACAAGTTGCACAAAAATTACTGAAAACAATGTCTCAATCTTTTTCAATTAATCAACATGAACTCACGATCACTGCTTCCATCGGCATTGCAATTTATCCTTTGGATGGCTTGAATATGGAAATACTTTCCCAAAATGCTGATACCGCAATGTATCGTGCCAAACTAGATGGACGTAATAACTATCGTTTTTTTACCGATGAAATGCAAATAAAATCAATGCGCAATCTACAACTCAACAATGCATTGCACCACGCATTAGAACGTAACGAATTTCATTTAGTCTACCAACCTCAATTTTGTTTGGGAAGCGGAGATATTATCGGTGCCGAAGCTTTACTGCGTTGGCATCATCCACAACTTGGTATTATCTCCCCTGCTGAATTTATACCTATCGCTGAAGCAAGCGGATTAATCTTACCTATCGGAGAGTGGGTACTTCGTACTGCGATCAAACAAGCAAAAAAATGGACGGAAGGCGGGATGGAACCGATGATTATCGCCGTTAATTTATCAGCGGTTCAATTTCGAAATCAAAATTTGCCTGAAAAAATAGAAGAAATTTTAAATAATTTTTCATTTGATCCAAAATATCTTGAAATCGAACTAACAGAAGGGGTTGCAATGCAAGACCCTCATGCAGCAATCGCAGTCATGAACGATTTGCATCAACGAGGCATACAAATATCGATTGATGATTTCGGAACCGGCTATTCAAGTCTCAATTACCTCAAAAAATTCAAAATTTACAAGCTAAAAATTGATCAATCTTTCATTCATGATATCGAGACGGACAGCGAGGATAAAGCTATTGTCCGCGCCATTATAAATATAGCACGGAGTCTAAATCTTAAAACTATTGCCGAGGGGGTAGAGACAAAAGAACAACTTGCATACCTTCAAGAAGAAGATTGTCATCAAGTGCAAGGATATTTTTACAGCGAACCACTTTTAGCCGAAGAATTTCAAAAATATGTAAAAACTATTTCTCTTTAAAAGAATTTAAACATTCAAGGCAATTCACTTACGCAGCGAACATACGCTTCCTCTTTTTTCGATACCGTTGCCACTGAACCGAGTTTAAATCCGACTACAAAATTTTCAGCTTCGTTCAAAGCATCGGAAGACCAATAATAACGGTGCATCATCGCTCCGAATAATTGCATATTGACCGTCGGTCTATAACGGGAATAATCGACGATACCATAAAGTTCATTGAGCGTCGGAAGCCGCCAAGCCCTACCCTCTAATGTCAGATTATCGCAATGTTCTTTTCCTTTTTCAAAGGTGAACTTCGCTTTTTTATCGGTTGCTTCCAAAGAGTGCCATACAATCCCCGTATCTCTATCTTCAACTCCTATGGCAAATTGATGAAAGTTTTTTGCAGCTTTTACGATAGAAGCATCGGTACACGCAGCAGCAATTTTTTTACTCGGTGGTGAGAGAGTAATGTTTTTCTCTTTGGGATAGAAACTGTATCCTACCATCGCGATAATCCCACCGTCTCCCTCACTTCCGGTTCCGATAACGGTACTATCAGAGGGTCCTTGATCGCTTGACCAATAGCTGAAATTATCGTGAAATTGAGCCGAAACAACAAAAAGTTCCCCGATACCCATTTGCCGCCATCCGCTTCCTAAATCTCGGCAATATAGTCGTGCTTCTTCCTGAGTATACATTTCAGTCTCAGAAAGTTTTATATCAGCATGGAGTGCCATACCCAGCAGCAAAAAAAGACTAAATCGACGCACAATAATCCGCCAACAATCCGCCGCGCAATGCTTTATAGGTCTCATCGCCACACAGTTTTTTTACAATCGCCAGACCAAAGCAAATCGCCGTTCCGGGACCGCGGGACGTCATCACATTGCCGCTTTCGACAACGGCATGTTTATCGCCGACAAACCCGCCGATAGTGAGTTCATCTTCGATACCGGGATAGCAGGTATACCCCTCTTTGAGTATCCCTGCGGCTTCAAGAGCATACGGAGCGGCACATATGGCACCGATAGCTTTTCCTTTTGCATCCATTTCTTTAAGGAGGTTTTGAACGTTGACATCTGCGGCAAGAGCTTTCGTCCCTCTCCATCCTCCGGGGAGAACGATCATATCGAGTTCATCAACGCTCAGCCCTTTAACCGGACGATCCGCATGGATCGTAATCCCATGCGCCCCCGTCACCATCAGATGTTCGTTCAACGTTCCCATAATCACTTCAATATCCACACGACGCAAAACATCGATGATACTGATCGCTTCGATCTCTTCAAAACCCTCTGCAATTGGGACTAAAACACATGGCACAGGTTTTCCTTATTTCGTAATAGTATTTGATGATTATTAGGTTGATATTGTACCCTGAAAACGTAGGGACGAAAGAAAAAAAGGAGTTTGCGGAAAAATCCGCTTTACGTGGAAAAGTGAATTACTTCACTTTCTCCATGTATTCACCCTCAACGGTATTAACACGGATGAGATCACCCTCTAGTACATGGTAAGGAACTTGAACCACAGCACCTGTTTCGAGAGTAGCCGGTTTTTTAGAAC
>NZ_JBAQPS010000227.1:0-10992 GCF_049305995.1 Sulfuricurvum sp. | reverse complement strand
CTTCTACCGAAGCCTCATCAGTAGATAATTATCCCAATCCGTTATGGATTTATCCATCCCTATCTAGCTCCAACAAACTCCTCTCAATCGATGATGAGGAAGAGGTAAACAGACAAAGAGATGAGGAGAACAAAACCGAAATCTTGAAAATGAAGAAAAAGAGCGAACAAATCGACGATAAAAAAGAGACGGACGGATTGCTCCTCTTTTTGCCTGAGTCGATTATGAGTCTGATGGAGCAGGTGCGGGTTGATCGGCAGGAAAATGACAGTTTTGATGAGGATGCACTCTACAATGCCGAAGATTTAGAGGAGATAACACTGGGGCAAAAAGATGCCAACCTCTCCGCCCGTATCAAAATGGATTTGGACATCTCTGCTAACAGTGTTGAAGAGTATCCTTTGGGTAAAGGGCATTTTATCGATGAGTGGGACTATAAAAAAGAGTTCTATCTCAAAAACTATGTCTGTATAAAACCCATTATTTCACTCCATACCGAGCCTATCGAATTACCAAAACGACTCCAAAAAATGATGCGCACTATTCAAAGCGAACTTGATCTAATGGAACTTGATCGTATTAAAAGAGACAACCTCCCTTATGGTGATGAGATCAATATTGAGTCGTGGATCGATTATAAAGGACATCAAAACCGTTCCAACCATCCACAGCGATTTTTCCAAACGTTTGAGCGAAAGATACGTGATATGTCAACACTGATATTGGCGGATGTTTCTCTCTCCACGGAAGCAGGGATTACGCAAGAGATACGGGTGATCGACATGATACAAGATGCGTTGATGGTGTTCTCCGAATCGCTCTATCGTCTTCAAGATCGGTTTGCCATCTATACCTTTTCCTCGATCAAAAATAAAAAAGTAAACTTTCACATCATTAAAAATTTCAAAGAAAAATACAGTGACGATATTCGGGGCCGTATTCATGCCATTAAACCGGGATATTACACCCGTATGGGGGCTGGGATACGTGAGAGTGCCAAGATTTTAGAGAAACAGCAAAGTGCCAATAAACTCCTGTTGATTTTAAGCGACGGTAAGCCCAATGATGTTGACCGCTACGATGGACGCTATGGGATCGAAGATACGAAAAAAGCGATCGAAGAAGCAAAGAAAAAAGGGATCACTCCGTTTTGTATCACGATCGATATCGATGCAAAAGAGTACCTCCCCTATCTTTTCGGAAGAAACTCCTATGCGGTGATCCGTGATGCCAAAAAACTCCCCAAAGTGTTACCCAAAATCTATATGAATTTGACTAAATAAAGGAAAATGATGTCTAAAACATACTACTTACCTCAAAATAACGAAGTTGAGCTTTTCAAGGCGGCGGCTGGGATGAACCTCCCTGTATTGATCAAAGGACCGACGGGGTGCGGGAAAACGCGATTTGTCGAAGCGATGGGGGAAGAGCTGGGGCGTGATGTGTATACGGTGGTGTGCCATGATGATCTTAGTGCTGCTGATTTGGTCGGTCGCCATTTGATCGATGAAAATGGCACCTATTGGCAAGATGGGCCATTGACGAAGGCAGTGCGTCACGGCGGGATCTGTTACCTCGATGAGATTATCGAAGCGCGCAAAGATACGACGGTCGTTTTACATTCCCTTGCCGATTATCGCCGAGTTCTCCCCATCGATCGCACCGGTGAAGTGATCACGGCTCATCCTGATTTTATGCTCGTAGTATCCTACAATCCGGGATATCAAAATGTGTTAAAGGGGATGAAACCCAGCACCAAACAACGCTTTATCTCCCTCACCTTTAACTATCCAAAGGCAGAGATAGAAACCGAGGTGATCGTCAAAGAGAGTGGGGTGGATGAAAAGATCGCGCAAAAACTGGTAGCAATAGCGAGTGAAATCCGTCAATTAAGCGATAGCGATATCCAAGAAGCCGTATCGACACGATTGCTTATTTACGCCGGAAAATTGATTGTTCACGGGTTTGATCCCTACCAAGCGTGTATACACTCGATTGTTGAATCACTCAGCGATGAAGAGGATGTTTTAGAGGTGCTTGAAAAGCTGATATCACTCCATTTCCCAAAAATAGGGTAATATTTACCGATAGAAAAGTTATAATTTTGTCTCTTTATTATCTATGAGTGAAGCCAGAGTCGTAGTTGTGAGCATCGTTTCAATCAGCTCTTTTGGTTTAACCCATTGCTCATGCAAAGCACAAGGATTCGACGCATCGCATTTCTCAAACCCCAAGATACACCGTTCATGTTCCAACGGTTCCCCAATCGCTTCGAGGATATCGCACAGACGAATTTGATCGGCATTTTTAGCTAAACTTATCCCCCCCTCACGACCGCGAGAGGCGTTGACCAGCCCCTTTTTGACCAAATCAGTCACCATTTTGGTGAGATATTTGTAGGGAAGATCGAGCTCTTGGTGGAGAATATTGACGGAGTGCGATTTCTCATGATGGCGATAGAGATACGATAATACCCGAATGGCGTATTCAGCGGTTTTGGTAAAATGCACGTGTCTACTCCGAATGAGTGAATTGGGAGTATTGTAGTCTAATTTGGCTTAGGATTATGATGATTTTCTTCGTATTAATATCTTGCCATAACGTAAACTCCAAATCATAAATAAAAGAATCCATGCAAATCCTGTCGCATCAAAAAGCCATCCATGCGATGCCCCGAATGCAGTATCGACAGAGAGGGCAAAACGTGAAAGTACGATGATTTGTGTCCACCAAAAAAGAAGAATAGTTAATTTGTCCGCATGGGGAGGCTGTCCTGAATGACCCAATGTAACACGTGTTCCAAATCCGATAAGTACCGTCGTTAAAAAACCGAGTACGAGCAGATGTACCCCTGCAAAGAGAAAATCAAGAGAGGTGAGAGTTTCAATGATTTGGAGTATTCCGCCGATCAAGAGTCCTGCTGGAAGCCAAAAGAGGGCGAGATGGAGAATCCATACAATTGCAGGGGATTGAAACGGGTGGAGTTTCCAGCGTAAAAACTCGCGTATGAGATAAAGGGCAAGGAGGATACTGACGGTTGCTTCGCCAACACCGAATGCGACCATTGCCAATAACGTTTTGAGTACCAATAGCCCAAAAACTATTTCGACGAAATAGGGAGATTTAGCCTCTTGCGAATGGCTGAAAAATGGGATCATCCGTTGCGCAACCGAAAAAGTGAGAAAGACAAAAAAGAAGTTCACGATGATCGGAACAATGAACTCAAACCATCCTTGAAAATCCCAAATCAAACTGAACCCGTAAGCGATAACCCAGAGGAGATGCGAGAATAGAGCAATAATGTGCGCGACCAATATCCAATAGGGATCTTGCTTTAGCGGGGATTGCCCGATTTTATAGACCCAGTGAAGGGTAAAAATCGCCATCGCATGGGCAAATAATCCTGCACACATCGCCACTAAAACCATCCATGGTGACACAAGCGAACCAATAAAAAAGAGAACAGATGCGATTTGATAAAGCCATACGATACGGGTATAAACCTCACGTGCTATGGTCATACTGGTACAAAAACGGGGAAAGGTGGTAAATAAAAACCCGTGAAAGAACTGGGCAAAGACAATAAACGCGAGAGAATAAAGGTGAAACTCGTTTTCCGAGACGGCGAGCGGTATGACTCCCTTGTGGGAGAGGGTGAAAAGAACCATTGATACGATAGCCCACAAAACACCAAAAATGAAAAAAGGCTGATGGGGCTGGGATAAAAAATAGTTTTGTTTTATAGTGGTGGTAGAAAAGGTACTCATAACGTAATCCTCTGAAAATATTCGGGAGTATAACGAGATACTAAAGGGAAGATATTGACGAAGATCAAGAAGACAATTTGACCCAAGTCAAAGACAATCGTTTCATAATCAAATACAATAACCTCTATAAAATTACAGATCAATTTTTGAGGAAATTCAGCAATGCCGAGCATTCAACGTGTTATCAAACGAGATGGCTCTTCTGAGCTGTATTACCCTTTTAAAATCGAAGATGCGATTCGAAAAGCGTACGAGAGTGTACATGTCACTGTAAATGAGGATGTTATTACGGAAGTACTGTTTCAGGTAATGTATCACTCTATTTTCGAGGTGGAAAAGATCCAAGATTTGATCGAAGAAGAGCTGCATAAATCGGGTGCATTTAGTGTGATGAAATCGTTTATCACGTATCGTTTTTTGCATAAAATGCAACGAGAACATATCCTAGGTTTGGGAGAAGATACCACCTACGTGAACTCGACTCAGAGTGTCGAAGAGTATATTTATAAATCTGATTGGCGGGTAAATGCCAATGCCAACACGGGTTATTCCAATGCGGGACTCGTCAATAATCTCGCGGGAAAAGTTATTGCCAACTTTTGGCTCGATAAAGTGTATGCTCCACATGAGGGAGTAGCACATCGTAACGGTGATATTCATATCCATGATCTCGATTGTCTCACAGGATATTGCGCGGGCTGGAGTCTGCGTGCGCTTTTAAACGAAGGGTTCAATGGGGTTCGCGGGCGTGTAGAGAGTGCACCTCCGCATCATTTGCGTGAAGCACTCGGGCAAATGGCGAATTTTCTAGGTATTTTGCAGTCAGAATGGGCAGGGGCTCAGGCGTTTAGTTCGTTTGATACCTATTTGGCTCCATACGTTTTTATCGACGCATTACCATTTTCGGAAGTGAAAAAAGCGATACGGGGGTTTGTCTATAATCTCAACGTCCCCGCACGCTGGGGACAATCGCCTTTTACCAACGTAACGATCGACTGGGTAGTTCCCGAAGATTTACGTGAGCAATTTCCTACTTACCGTGATCATCATCTTTTTGAAGAAATTACTGAAACGGCCCATCATCAGCGAAAATTGCATGAGCGTGGAAAACGGCTCCTCAAAGAGCTTACCTATGGGGATTTTCAAGCGGAAATGAACATCATCAACCGTGCCTTTTATGAGGTAATGACCGAAGGTGACAATGGAGGACAACCTTTTACCTTTCCGATCCCTACGGTTAACATCACGGAGGATTTCGACTGGTATGGAGAAAATACCGATATTTTATTCGAAAATACGGCGAAAATCGGCTCCAGTTATTTCCAAAATTTTATCGGGAGTCAGTATATTCGAAATGAGATTGGAGAGTTAATCGAGAATCCCCATGCTTATAAACCCGGAGCAGTGAGAAGTATGTGCTGTAGGCTGCAACTCGATCTGAGAGAACTGCTTAAACGTGGGAATGGGCTTTTCGGAAGTGCCGAGATGACGGGGAGCATCGGAGTGGTAACGATCAACATGGCACGTTTGGGATATCTTTATAAAAATGATTATGAGGGATTGATAAAAGCGATGGATGGATTACTGGAGATTGCCTATGCGACATTGGAAAAAAAGCGGTTGTTTGTTCAGGATATGTTTGATCGTGGACTCTATCCCTACAGTGCACGCTATCTCAGAGATTTCAGGAATCACTTTTCGACGATCGGCGTCAACGGGATGAATGAAATGATCCGTAATTTCAGCGGTGATAGTGAGGATATTTCGACGATGAGAGGGATCGATATGGCTCAAAATATCCTCGATTATCTGCGTGAGCGAATGCGCTTTTTCCAAGAAGAGAGCGGTAGTCTCTACAATCTCGAAGCGACCCCGGCGGAGGGGACAACCTACCGATTTGCCAAAGAGGACAAAAAACGCTACCCAGAGATTATACAAGCGGGCGAGGGGGAAAATATCTATTATACGAACAGTTCACAGCTGCCTGTATCCTTTAGCGATGATCCGTTTGAAGCCTTGACGCTCCAAGATGAACTCCAATGCCGCTATACGGGGGGGACGGTTTTACATCTGTATATGAGTGAACGTCTCAGTTCCGGCGAAGCGTGTCGGCGGATGGTCAAAAACGTCATTACCAACTTTCGTCTACCCTACATCACGGTAACCCCGACATTTTCGGTTTGCCCCGTGCATGGATATCTGAGCGGTGAACATGAATTTTGCCCAAAATGCGATGACCAGATACTGAGTCAAACCCAACATAAGGAAGAACAATGAATACAAATGAAATTTTAGAACGAAACAGTGCAAAGCGGACCCGTTGTATGGTCTATACTAGAGTGATGGGATATCACCGCCCGGTAGAGAGTTTCAACCTCGGCAAAAAAGGGGAACACAAAGAGCGAACCTGCTTCAATGAATCCTCAAAACGTCATGTTGCCGCTTTATGATATCACCCGCTTTACCCTTCTAGACTACCCCAATATCCCTGCCGCCATTTTTTGGTTTGCGGGATGTAACCTGCGATGCACCTACTGTTATAACCCCGATATTGTTTTCGGCCAAGGAAAACTGAGTGAAGAAGAATCTCTGGCGTTTTTATCCTCACGATGCGGATTGCTCGAAGGGGTAGTTCTAAGCGGCGGAGAGTGTACTCTCTATCCCAATCTGATCCCTTTTTGTCACTCCATCAAAGAGATGGGATATAAAATAAAAATGGATACAAATGGGATGCGTCCTGATGTGATTCGACAGCTCTTAGAGAAAAATCTCCTCGATTATGTGGCGCTTGATTACAAAGCACCGGATTCAAAAATGAACGATATCTGCGGAGGCGGTTCAGAAAAACGATTTTGGCAAAGTTTCGACACACTTCAATCCTTTAATGTGGCGTTTGAAGTACGTACGACGTTTCATCCTGATCTCCTCAGTGAAGAGGAGATTATCACTATGAGCAATACATTAAAAGCGATGGGGTATCAGAACCCTTTTTACGTACAGCTTTTTCGAGAAGGTGTCGAAACATTGGGGATGGTAGATGCACCTATGCGTTTGGTAGATATTGAACTTTTATCTCAATTCGTCACACTTCGTCAATAAATTGACTTAGGTCAAAGCTTTTGATTCTGAAACGCTCTATAATTTTTTTATCAACAACAGGAGTTACGTATGAAAAAAAGTTTGATGGTAGTAGCAACATTGATCGCGCTAGGTTTTGTAAATGTCCAAGCGGCAGAAGAGGGTGCAGCACTTTATAAAAAATGCGCATCGTGTCATGGTGCCGCTGGAGAAAAAGCGGCACTCGGTAAAAGCAAAATCATTAAAGATATGAGTACGGCACAAATTACGACCGCTCTCAAAGGGTATAAAGACGGCAGTTACGGTGGTGCTCAAAAAGCTCTTATGAAAGGTCAAGTAGCATTTCTCAATGATGCTCAAATCGCTGCAATCGCCGCTTTCATCGCTAAATAATCTCCTCTCACCCATTGGGGTGATCTTTCCAGACAGTGTTTCCTTTCTTTTGCTTGACCTCCTATAGAAGAAAATTGCTGTTTGGACAAATCTTCTCATTTTTTCTTTTTTTTAACATCTTCTTCATTTTCTTGACTCAAGTCAATTTTTAAAATTCGTTATTACATTAGAATTATCAGTGTTCATATAACAAAGAAGGGCACTTCTGAAAAGCTTTTGGAAAAGAGCTGTTCAGAGGTGCCCACAAAAACAATCCATGAAAAAGGATCAACAATGCAAGAGAGTCGTAGAGAGTTTCTAAAAGCAAGTGCCGCAACTGCAGCTGCAACAGCTGTGGGAATGGTATTGCCGCAAGAGGTTCAGGCTGCTTCGGCGGCAGGAGAATCAGGATGGCGTTGGGATAAAGCGGTATGCCGTTTTTGCGGAACGGGATGCGGTGTTATGGTCGCTACCCAAAATGACAAAATCATTGCGGTCAAAGGTGACCCGGCAGCTCCGGTAAATAAAGGGTTGAATTGTATCAAAGGGTATTTCCTAGCCAAAATCATGTACGGGGCGGATCGTTTGACGCAACCGTTATTGCGGGTCGGTGCGAATGGAGAATTTGATAAAAAAGGGAAATTTCAACCGGTGAGTTGGGAGCGGGCCTTTGATGTGATGACCGATAAATTCAAAGAGACGTACGCTAAAAATGGTCCTAATTCGGTAGCTGTCTTTGGTTCGGGTCAATACACGATTCATGAAGGGTACGCGGCGCTAAAATTGATGAAAGGCGGGTTTCGCTCCAATATGATTGATCCCAATGCTCGTCACTGTATGGCTTCTGCCGTTGCCGGATTTATGCAAACATTCGGAATCGATGAACCTGCGGGATGTTACGATGATATTGAGTTAACGGATACCATCGTAACATGGGGTGCCAATATGGCGGAGATGCATCCGATTCTCTGGTCACGTGTATCGGATCGTAAATTGACCAATAAAGCAAAAGTAAAAGTGGTCAATCTCTCTACTTATACAACCCGTACATCGGATTTAGCCGATATCGAGATCATTTTCCGACCAAATTCCGATTTGGCTATCTGGAATTACATCGCTCGTGAGATTGTTTATAATGCTCCTGAATCGATTGACTGGAAATACGTTAAAGATAATACAGTATTTACGACCAGTTGGGTAGATACTGGTTATGGTATGCGCAATAATCCAAACCATCCTAAATTTCGTGAATCAGAAAAAGATACGGTAGCCAAAGAGGTCTCTAAAAAAGTAAGTAATCTCGAAGCGCCAGCATTGAAACCGTTCGGATACGATGCAGGTGAAACGATGAAAATGACCCATAACGCTAAAGCGGGTGAGAATTGGGTTATTACCTTTGAAGAGTTCAAACGTGGTCTTGCTCCGTATACCTTAGAATATACCGCTCAGGTTGCCAAAGGTAATCCGGATGAGGATATCGAAACGTTCAAGAAAAAACTTAAAGCGCTTGCCGATCTTTATATCGAAAAAGGGCGTAAAGTTGTTAGTTTCTGGACAATGGGGATGAATCAACATACCCGTGGAACATGGGTAAACTCACAATCGTATATGGTGCACATGTTACTCGGCAAACAATCTAAACCTGGCTCAGGGGCATTTTCTCTTACCGGTCAGCCATCGGCATGTGGTACAGCGCGTGAAGTTGGAACATTCAGTCATCGTCTCCCTGCGGATATGGTGGTTATGAATCCGAAACACCGAGAAGTAACTGAGAAAATCTGGAAACTTCCTGCAGAAACACTCAATCCTGTTCCGGGAAGCCACTACGTACAAATCATGCGTGATCTCGAAGACGGAAAAGTTAAATGGGCATGGGTACAGGTCAACAATCCATGGCAAGATACCGCCAATGCAAACCACTGGATCAAAGCGGCACGCGAGATGGACAATTTTATCGTTTGTTCCGATGCCTATCCAGGAATCAGTGCAAAAGTAGCCGATTTGATCTTGCCGAGTGCTATGATTTATGAAAAATGGGGCGGATACGGTAATGCAGAACGTCGTACACAGCAATGGCGTCAGCAGGTTACTCCAGTCGGTCAATCGATGGGTGATTTATGGCAAACGATGGAGTTTTCAAAACGCTTTACTTTAGCCGAAGTATGGAAAGAGTGGAAAATTAACGAAAAAGTCACTATTCCTAGCGTTTTAGATAAAGCAACGGCGATGGGATATAAACCGACCGATACGTTGTTTGATGTCTTGTTTGCAAATAAAGAGGCGAAAAGTTACAAATGGCCAGATCCGATCGGTAAAGGATTTGCTAACACTGAAGCAGGTGGCGACAAACGTAATGTCCTCGGCTCCGATGGCAAGCCATTTAAAGGGTACGGATTCTTTATCCATAAATACATCTGGGAAGAGTATCGTAAGTTCGGTCTCGGTCATGGGCATGACTTGGCCGATTTTGATACCTACCACCGTGTTCGCGGCTTGAAATGGCCGGTTGTAAACGGTAAAGAGACACAATGGCGTTTCAATGCGAAATACGATCCGTATGCGAAGAAAACAGGACGTGAATTTGCATTTTATGGCGAATTTAGTAAAGTGATTCCACAAGGAACACTGAGTGGTCCGGATGAGTCAAAACCGAAAATTGATTTGCATAACAAAGCCAAAATTTATATGCATCCGTACATGGATCCACCTGAAGTTCCGACTAAAGAGTATCCATTATGGCTTTGTACCGGTCGTGTGCTTGAACACTGGCATTCAGGAACAATGACTATGCGTGTACCTGAACTTTATCGTGCTGTTCCCGAAGCATTGTGTTACATGCACCCGGATACTGCAAAAGAGATGGATGTAAAAGACGGTCATCTCGTATGGGTAGAGAGCCGTCGCGGCAAAGTTAAAGCACGTGTTGAGACACGAGGTCGTAACCGTCCGCCGAAAAGTTTAGTCTACGTACCATGGTTTGATGAGAAAGTCTTTATCAACAAAGTATGTTTAGATGCAACATGTCCTATCTCTAAACAAACCGACTACAAAAAATGTGCGGTCAAGGTCTATAAGGCTTAACCATGGCAAAAGATAAATTGCCTCCGATGAGTGAACGTCGCCGATTTTTATTGCAAGCATTGCAGGGGATCGGATTAGCGACGCTTGGGGCATTGACATGGAGTGCATACATCGATGAGGCGAGTGCAGCCTCACTCGTACTACGACCTCCAGGAGCATTGAGCGAAGAAGCTTTCTTAGCACAGTGCATTCGCTGCGGGTTGTGTGTTGAGGCGTGTCCGTATGATACGCTCAAACTCGCACGTGCTGGAGATAATATTCCGATAGGTACCCCTTATTTTATTGCACGGGAAATCCCGTGTTATATGTGTAAGGATATACCCTGTGTCCCTCCGTGCCCCACGGGAGCCTTAGAGAAGTCATTGGTCATGAAAATGGCGAAGGACGGAGACAAAGTTTTCGATATTGGCATGGCGAAAATGGGAATAGCCGTAATTGATTCGGATCAATGTATCGCCTTTTGGGGTGTTCAGTGTGATGCTTGTTATCGAGCTTGTCCATTGATCAATGAGGCGATTGTCATCGATCAGAGTCGAAATGACCGTACTGGTAAACATGCCCTAATGGTTCCTCGTATTATCGGTGATGTGTGTACCGGTTGCGGAATGTGCGAAAAAGCGTGTGTTACCGAAAAAGCTTCTATTTTTGTCTTGCCTCTGAAAGTTGCTAAAGGGAAAGCCGGAAGCAATTACAT
>NZ_JBAQPS010000226.1:0-6772 GCF_049305995.1 Sulfuricurvum sp. | reverse complement strand
GAGCAGGGGAGATTGCAAAGGGTCGGTAGTTTGAAAAGCGGGCATTGGGAAGTGTTGAATGATAAATAGGAAATATTTAACTAGGGATGATAATGAGTAATGTCGAAAAGTTAAAAAAATATCTCATCGGTGACAATGATGATGGGTATTTACTGAAAGAAATCAGTAACGAAAAAGTAATTATGCTTTCCGGTGAATGGGGAAGCGGAAAAACCCATTTTTGGCATTTATCTGATGATTCTATAAAAGTAAAACTGGATCAAATAGAAAAACTGAATATTTATATCAGTCTGTACGGTAAATCTTCTTTACAAGAGATAGAGAATGAAGTATTTACAAAAGCGTATTACAAAAGTTTAGGCAAAGACAATATAGAAAAAGGGGCTATTGAAAAATTATCTTCATCTTTTTCTTCGTTATCTTCGTTTATCGATCAATTTTCAGATATAAAAGTCACGCCAATAGTAGATTTTGTAAAAAATTTAAATGAAAGTTCTAAACAAAGTACCGCAAAAGAATTTATCAAAGAGGGGTTAATTATTGCTTTTGATGATTTTGAACGCAAGTCAACTCTTGTCAATTTAAATGATCTATTTGGCTTTATAACCAATCTTGCTTTACAGTACAAAGCCACGATAGTCATCATTTTGAACGATGATGTTTTTGAGGGGAAAGAGAGAGAAGTTTTTACTAATGTCAAAGAAAAAACCGTCTCAAAATATTTGAAGTTTGCTCCGACGTGTAATGAACTTTTTGAACTTATTATTCAATATACTAAATATGCAATTTTGAGAGACGACAATGAAATTGAAAAAACTTTAAAAGATACATTTGACGAAGTCGGTATAGTAAACGCAAGAATTTTAATACAAGTTTTAGACAACCTTTCAGAATGGCATTCTAAGCAAATGTATTGTTCTACATTTTATATTCGCTATTTTGTTTTAGTCAACATAAATTTTATACTTAATCATCATGTTGCACAAGCTTTGTCATACGAAGGAGGAATACCAAATAAAAATAGTTTACTCACTTATACTTTAGATGAGGATGTTCAAATAAAATTTCTGACACATTCAACGATAAAAAGTAATATTGATTTTATGCTTATAGCATCTAAGATGTTAGAAAAGGCAAAATATGATGTGAAAATTATAGAAAATTTGAAACAAGAAATTTTATTAGACGAGAAAAGAATAGGTAGGATAGATCAAAATCCTGATAATGGCGAAATAATATTAAATTTTATAGATGAAAATAAATCATTAGTAAAAAGCCTACATTTTTTAATTTCTTTTGGACTTTATAATTATTCGCAAAGTCATAATCAAATAGAAGTTGATAAATTAAATGTGATCAATGACTTTATTGAAACAGGAATATTATAAATGACCAAAACACCAAATCAAAACATCAATAAAGCGTTACAAACTAAAATTCTTACAGATGATGTAAAAAACCTTATAGCGACCTCCCAACAAAAAGCCATACGAGCTATTGATTTTGAGCGGGTATTGCTCTATTGGAACATAGGTAAAAGAATTTACGAAGAGGTTCAGGGCGGAGATGATCGGGCTGAATACGGTAAAGCGATCATTAAAAATCTCTCTAATGCGTTGGAACCTATTTACGGAAGCGGATATTCTTATCGGCAACTATACTTATTTTTGCAGTTTTACAAAGCTTTTCCAATTGTGAACGCACTGCGTTCACAATTGAGTTGGACGCAATATAGGCTTCTTTTGCGGATAGAGGACAATGACAAAAGAGAGTTTTATATTGCAGAAAGTACAAAAAATAATTGGAGCAGTAGAGACCTTGAACGGCAGATAAACGCATCACTGTATGAGAGGCTGCTTTTGAGTAATGATAAACAATCCGTTTTAGAAGTAGCGAAAAATGAAAAGTTTCCGATCAATCCAAATGAGATTATAAAAGACCCGATGGTGTTAGAATTTTTAGGGTTAGAGAAAAAAAGTGTTTATTATGAAAAAGATTTAGAGAGTGCGATTATCTCAAATCTTCAAGCCTTTTTATTGGAACTTGGGAATGGATTTTCATTTGTTGCTCGTCAAAAACGGATACATATCGATGGGGATGATTTTTTTATCGATTTGGTTTTTTACAATAGGTTGCTTCAATGTTTCGTCGTGTTTGAGATTAAAACGCATAAATTGACCCATCAAGATATTGGGCAGTTGCAGATGTATGTCAACTATTTTGACAGAGTAGAAAAGCAAGCGTTTGAAAATGCGACAATCGGTGTGTTGCTGTGTGCCGATAAAAATGATACGGTAGTTAAATACACCCTTCCAGAGAATAATAAAACAATACTTGCGAGTAAATATCAGCTCTATCTACCTAGTGAAGAAGAACTCATAAAAGAACTTCATAAAGAGATTGAAAATTCTGATAACGTAGATGAGGACATGCAATGACCAAAACAATCACATTAGCCCAAGGCAACGGCGGCGAAGAGAACAACGAACTGATCAAAAAAGTATTTTACAAAGCCTTTAAAAACGAGATTTTAGAGCGCAGTGAAGATGCGGCGGTGATCGGGAATTTGGCGATGACGACCGATAGTTTTACGGTGAGTCCCCTCTTTTTTGCAGGGGCGGACATCGGGAAGCTTGCGGTGTGCGGTACGTGCAACGATTTGGCGATGATGGGGGCAGTGCCGAAGTATCTGACGTGCAGTGTCATCATCGAAGAGGGGTTTGAGGTCGAGAGTTTGGAGCGGATCGTCGAGAGCATGAGAAGCGAGTTAGCGATCAACGGTGCGGTAGTCGTGAGCGGAGATACTAAAGTCGTCCCGAAGGGGAGCGTGGATAAGATATTCATCAACACCACGGGACTCGGCGAGATCGTCCAAGCGGGGATCAGCTCGAACAATGTGAGCGAAGAAGATGTGATTCTCATCAATCGCGACATCGGGTGCCACGGGGCGACGATTTTCGCCGCGCGTGAGGGGATGGAGATGAGCAGTATCCTCAAAAGTGACTGTAACTCGCTCTATCCGCAGGTGAAAGCACTTATGGATGCAGGGATCAAGATCACGGCGATGCGTGATGCAACACGCGGAGGGGTCGCGGCGGTGCTGAATGAGTGGGCGAGACAGTCGAACGTCTGTATCGAAGTAGAAGAAGCAAAAATTCCCGTGAGCGATGAGGTCAAAGGGATTTGCGAGATGCTGGGCTTTGAAGCGACGGCATTGGCGAATGAGGGGACGTTTGTGTTGGCAATCCACAAAGATTCCGCCGCAAAAGCCCTAGAGATACTGGGAGGTTTTGACGTGTGCGCAATGGCTTCGGTGGTGGGAGAAGTGACTCAAAAGTATCCGCAAAAAGTGATATTGAAAAGCCCGTGGGGGACGTCTCGATTTTTAGAGACCCCGAATGGCGAGTTATTACCGAGGATATGTTAGAAGTTTTAAAATCGTTCGTGGTGAGCTCACGTGCCCTTTGGGTATGTCGAACCATGAATATCACCCTTCGACAGGCTCAGGGCGAACGGAAATAGGAATTGTGGAGAGAGGAAGCTATTATGCATGAATATTCGATAGTACAAGCACTGTTAACTCAGTGTGAGGATATTGCCCGTGAAAATGAAGCGGAGTCGGTGACAAAAATCGTCGTAAAGATCGGGAAAATGTCGGGAGTTGAGCCGCACTTGCTCGAAATCGCGTTTAATACGTTTAAAGAGAAAACGGTGTGTGACGGGGCGGATTTTGTGATGAACGTTCAGCCGCTCGTGATCGAGTGTAAGGGATGCGGGGTGCAAACGACGTTGGAAAAGATTTATTATAAATGCCCCGCGTGCGAAAGTCTGGACGTCAAAGTGATAGAGGGCGAAGATATGTTTTTAATGTCATTGGAAATGGAGTAGTTTGAAAATGCCGATAAAATTTAGAATTAATTAATCATTAAAAAGAGATAATGGATACATAAATATTATAGGAGTGTAGCTATGAATTTCGAAAAAGTGATAAAAGAAATCGATGAAAACAAAGGATTGTCACGTCGGAGTGCACTAAAAATGATGGCGTTATCGCCGGTTGCTGCATCAGTATTAGCTGGTTCTGCTGCTCCAACATCGTTGGAAGCTTCTGTATCAAATGCGACAGGCAAAATTGTTATTGTTGGGGGAGGACCGAGTGCTTTGATGGTTCTTGCCCGTTTGCAAAAAGGGTTGGCTAATCCGGATATTACTATTATTGCTCCCAATGAAAAACATATTTATCAACCGGGTCAAGTATTTGTTGCGGCAGGTGAGTATGAGTTGGAGGATATTATCTTTGATAATACCGGATATATCGGTGAAGGTGTGACATGGATAAAAGATGAAGTGGCAACATTTGACCCCGATAATAATAAATTGAGCACAAAAAATGGAACTCTTGTAGAATACGATTATCTTGTTGTTGCAACAGGATTACAATATCACTATGAAAAAATTACTGGGCTCACTAAGGATATGATTGGTAAGAATGGTATTTCTAGCGTCTATTTAAATGATGTTGCAGCTGGAACGGCAGAAGGGGGACGGATAACATTTGAATGGTTCAATGCGATCAAAGAAGCGGCTAAAACTTCTAAACCACGTGTATTGTGTACGCAACCTTCAACTCCGATCAAATGTGGTGGCGCACCGCAAAAAATTCTTTATCTGAGCAATGATTATCTCCATCGTGACAACCTGAGTGCTGAATTTACGTTTGCTACAGCAGGAGGGAAACTATTTAGTCTTCCTGAAATCGAAGAAGCCTTGACGAAAACGCAAAAACGTTATGGGAACATTACCAATAAATTTGGACACGATCTTATTGCTATTGATGTGGAGAAAAAAATAGCAACATTCTTGCATAAATATGAAGAACAGGGTGAATACGATAAAGATCTTGAAGAATATGAGATGATCGATAAAGAAGAAGAAGTCTCTATAGGGTACGATTTTATCCATATTGTCCCTCCAATGGCTGCCGTTGATGCGGTAGTTAATTCTCCACTCGGATGGCAAAAAGGTTCTGCGCAAGGGTGGTTGGAAGTTGATAAAGAGACTCTTCAGCATCGCCGCTATAGTAATGTTTTTGGAATCGGAGATGTATGCGGTATCCCGATTGGTAAAACAGGAGGAAGTGCACGTCATCATGCTCCTATAGTTGTTGGGAATTTGATTGCCGTGATGGAGAAAAAAGAGCTTGTGCTGAAATTTGATGGTTATACTGTTTGTCCATTGAAAACTGCATATGGTGAAATTATTATGGCAGAATTTAATTATGACGGACTAGCTCCATCATTTCCACTTGATCCGGCACAGCCTCGTTGGATTTGGTGGGCATTTGATCTTTATATGCTTAAACCTATGTATCGATATTTGATGCTGAATGGACTTATGTAAACATGGTATGATGTCGTAAAATTTACGACAATGGTTTAGAGTTATGAATCAACATAGTACACATTATTTTAAAGATTATATTTCAAGCGATTATACGGTTTTGACCTGTTCGCTTGAATTTATTATCGAAGAGTCATCAACGAGAGTTGAGAACATTATGGAAATTCGTCGTCAAAATCGTGATGCCAAAGAGCTTCGACTCGACGGTGAAAAACTCGATTTAGAGCTCATTTGGGTGAACGATGAACTCCTCGATGAGACGATGTATACACTCCAAGAGAGTGTACTTATCCTTCCGTTGAATTATGATAGTGCCCGAATTCGGATTATTAACCGTATCTATCCTGATGAAAATACGGAATTAGAAGGGCTATACCGTTCGGGTGGGATCTGGTGTACTCAAAACGAACCCGAAGGGTTCCGCCGCATTACCTATTGTATTGACCGTCCCGATGTAATGACAAAATTTACTACCAAAATTATTTCTAATAAAGAAAAATGTCCGATACTCCTCAGCAACGGCAACCTTCGTGGAACCGCGACGTTGGAAAATGGTAAACATATGGCGTTATGGGAAGATCCGATCCCTAAACCGTGTTATCTCTTTGCATTGGTCGCAGGGGATTTAGGCTCCATTACCGATACCTTTACTACGATGAGCGGAAAAAATGTTGATTTAGCGATTTATTGCGATCGCGGAAACGAGGATAAATGTCACCATGCGATGCGGAGCCTCAAAAAGTCGATGGAGTGGGACGAATATACCTACGGGCGTGAATACGATCTGGAGGTCTATAACATCGTTGCGGTGGATAGTTTTAACATGGGGGCGATGGAGAATAAAGGGCTCAATATTTTTAATTCCCATTACGTCCTTGCCGATGAAGAGACGGCGACCGACACCGACTTTTTGGGGATTGAGAGTGTTATCGCCCATGAGTATTTTCACAACTGGACGGGGAACCGCATTACGTGTCGAAATTGGTTTGAGCTGACGCTTAAAGAGGGTCTTACGGTGTTTAGAGATCAATGTTTTAGTGCCGATATGAACTCCCCTCTGACTCAGCGTCTGGATGATGTGAGAGCACTACGTGAGCGGCAGTTCGTCGAGGATGCGGGGCCGACAGCTCATCCGATCAAACCGGATCATTATATGGAGATCAACAACTTCTATACCGCTACCGTCTATGAAAAGGGTGCCGAAGTGATTCGGATGATGTATACGGTTCTAGGAAGGGAGCGGTTTCGCCGTGCTATGGATCTTTACTTCGAGACCTTTGATGGAAATGCGGTTGGGACGGAGGATTTTCTGTGGGCGATGCAGAGTGAAAGTCCGGTCGATTTGAGCCAGTTTAAACGGTGGTATTCTCAA
>NZ_JBAQPS010000225.1:0-18344 GCF_049305995.1 Sulfuricurvum sp. | reverse complement strand
GTTAAAAATAGCTCAGATTTGTTATCACTTTTATATTTTAATTGACCACTAACATCTAAATCTTCAACTTTTAGGAGAATGTTTTTTTCCATTAAGACCCCTCCACAATCGCAATCTCATCCTCACTCAACCCATACAGCGCATATACCATCGCATCGATCTCTTTATCCGTTTTGGCAATTTGTTCTTTTAGTTCCGAAACCGCTTTTTTATCATTCTCGAAAAGTGCCGACCAGTCGTTTTTGAAATTTCGTTCTTCGAGTTTGTCGGCAAATTTGAGTTTTTTGGCTTTGGTGTACTCTTTGACAAAATCATCAAACTCTAATTCTTCAAATTTTTGGAGTTTTTGAGGTGTTTTTTCGAGCTTGAGTTCATTGAGGAAATTTTGTTTTGCAGTTTGAAGTTGTTTGCTGAGATCAAGTATTAAATCAGATTTTTCGATAAATGGCTGTTGATCTTGTAAATTTATCTCTTTAAATGGAAATTGTCGTAAATCATTTAAAATAAGCTTTGGAAACATTTGGCGAACTGATTTTGCAGTATTTTTCATAAAATAATACGACATTAAAGAACTATTCAAAACGGACAAAATGTATTTCAGAGATATTTGTTTATCATCTTTTTCTATGATAGCAATATTGCTCATATTAAACAAATACATTTCTTCGTTATAAGTAGCTATCACACTACGTGGGTATTTGCCCGTAATCTCTCGTATAATAATTTTTTTACCATCAAATAAATTTAATGTTCGAGGAGCAGCCAAATGCTCACCATATCTTAAATACAAACCATCCCAAGAAAGAAAATACCGTCCTACATCTTTTCCATCGAGATATTTGAATGTATTATCATCAAATTTATAACTGTAATCATAAGGACGATTTTTAACGTCATCGGCAGTTTGTTGAGGAGTTCCTTTTCCTTTTTCATAAGCTTTCAAGCCTGCTTTTATTTGAACAAGGGAATTGAGAACAACAGAATTGCTCTGTAATTTTTCTATTAATAGTGAACTATCATCGTCTGAAAATACTCTAAATTCACATCCATCGTTTTTGAAAAAATCATATTGATTTTTTTGATGAGAAATAATAAATTCTGCATCATTGCTCAAAAGTACATCAAATTCATTATCAGTTGTTTTTTCTTTTTCAGCAATCAATATGATTGTTTCTACGTTGACATTCTCAAAAGAATACCCTGCTAAATTGATGATTTGGTGTAACTTACAATTATCCAAAATATATTGTCTTAATCCTTGTCCTGAATAGACCATTAGCCAAGCATTGGGAATAATCAAGCCATAATAAGCATTCGATCGAATTAATTCAACAGCTTTTTCCATGAACAAAAGATATGTATTTATTTGATAATTAGCTGATTTATAATTTTTGACATAGTAATCTTTCTCAATTTGATTCATATTCTCGCGAGCGAATACATATGGAGGATTCCCGATAACAACATCGAAACCACCTTGTGCAAAAACTTCGGGAAACTCCTCTTCCCATACAAAAGCATTTTCAGCAATGCTACGATCTGATATAAGACTATTTCCACATTTGATTTTAGTCCCTAGATTGATAAGCTCTCGACCTTTATGCGCTGTCCGTAGCCATAAAGATAGCCGTGCAATTTCCACCGCATCCTCGTTTATATCCACACCGTAGAGATTGTGTTCGAGGATGCTTTTTTCGACTTCGTATCCGATCATCAAATCCTCATACGGCAACAGTAAATCTCGTATGAGCGTATGTTCACGGATAAGAAATTCTAACGCTTGATTGAGAAATGCACCGCTTCCGCACGCAGGGTCGAGGATTTTGAGATGGGTTAGCCATTCTCTGTAATTTAATAATATTTCTTTGTAGTTTTGTTCTGCTTTTGTCAATTTACGAGGATTGACAACCACTGTTTCGGCTTCAATTTTCAACTCTGCTTTTTTATCACTGCACAATTTACCGAGAGTGTTTTCGACGATGTAGCGGGTGATGTATTCGGGGGTGTAGAACACACCGTCTTTTTTCCGTTTGGATTTTTTCTTATCAAATGCTTCATCATTTATCGAGGCGTTCATCTCCTCCAAATCGGTTAGGGATTGCTCGAAGATATGTCCGAGAATGTTTACCGATATTTCACTCACGAAATCGAAATCAGAGAGCTTTTGCGCTTCCATATCGAGATAGGTGTCATCGATGATGAGTGAGTCTAAAAGCGCATCGGTGGCAAATAGTCCGCCATTGTATTTGGGGATGTTCAGCTTGCTATTTCCCTCGTTGATCGCCTGAAAGTAGAATTTATAGATGTCATAGAGGGAATAAGAGCTAAATTTTTGGGCGTGGAACTCGTCTCGTATCTCTTTGATCGTGTTGGCGCGGAGCAATCCTCTATCTTCGGCAAAGAGGATAAAGATAATACGGTCGCAGAGTTTTTGGGTGAGACGCAGGAGGGTTTGTTTATCTAAGCTTTCGTCATTCCCGTGAAGACGGGAATCTAGCTGGATACCCGCCTGCGCGGGTATGACGGGAGAGTAGTTATTTTTAACGATATTCTCAAAGAGATGGGTGCGGAACTGGCTGAAATCACGGTACAGCTCTTTAGAAATGCTCTGCTCGAAATTAGTTGATTTTTCTTTGAGTTTTAAGGGAGTATTCTCTTGGATGCTCTCGAAACTAATGAGGAGATGAAGCGTTTTAAAATCCTCATAGGTGAGGCTAAAGAGGTTAAATTTTTCATACGCCGTTTTTTTGTCGATGTAAAAGCGCAATTCGTCGAAGTTAGAGATGATGATGTATTTGGAGTTAGAATGAGAGGCGTGATAGTTGAACGCCTGAGACTCTACCGCATCGAGGTTTTTGGTCTTTTGATCTTTTAGCTCGACCACCCCGATAATCTCACCGTTTACATAGATAACGCCGTCAGCTTTTTTGCCGTCGGTTTCGTTTTTCTTTTCGCGTTCTAAGTTATAATCAGCGGGATTGGTGGTTTTGAGAGTGTAGCCTAAACAGGACTCAAAAATGTCTTTGAAAAAGCCGTCTTGGTAAACTTCTTCTTTGAACCCACGGATTGCGTCTATTTTAGCAATATAATTTTGAAATGCCGCCCAGCGAAGAGCGACAAGACTTTCATCTTGTTTGATGGAATTGAGTACGGATTTTTGAAAAATAGACAAATTTTGTGCCTCACTGTTAAAGTGGGGCTATTATAGCAAAACCAAAAAAGTTTTAGCGATATTAGGCTAAAATACCCCCATGCGTATTGAACAAAAAGCCACCCTAATATCTACCGTTATTGCCTTTTTATTGGTAGCCTTTAAACTCACTGTCGGCATTATCAGCGGTTCGGTAGCTGTCCTAGCCTCTGCCATCGATTCACTCCTTGATATGGTCGTATCGCTCTTTAACTATTTTGCTCTTCATAACTCCGATAAAGAACCCGATGAGCATTTCAACTTCGGTCGTCGAAAACTTGAGCCTCTTGCCGCTGTGATCGAGGGGACGATTATCAGTCTATCCGCCCTTTTTATCCTCTATACGGCAATCTCCAAAATGGTTCAAGGGAGTGTAATAGAGCATCTCGATCTCTCCATGGGTGTTATGGTGGCATCGCTGGTTATTACTGCCAGTCTCGTACTTTTCTTAAACTATGTAGCTGGAAAAACCGGTAATATGGTGATCCGCGCCGATGCACTCCATTATAAAACCGATCTACTAACCAACGGTGCCGTATTGATCTCTCTTGTTGTTATTACGTTTACCGAATACACCTTTATCGATCCGTTATTAGGAATCGGAATCAGCGTATATATGATTTATTCTGCCTATCCACTGATCAAAGAGGGAATATTAATGCTTTTAGATGCTGCACTTGATCCGGAGAGTGTTGGTAAAATCAACAAACTACTGAATACCCAAATCGATATCAGCGGTCATCATGATTTACGTACTAGACGTTCAGGAAGTGATATCTATCTCAGTGTTCATGTTGTCTTTAGTATCTCCACATCACTCTACGATGCTCATATGGTAGGGGATAAAATTGAACTATCCCTCAAAAATCTTTTCCCTGAAAATACTGTATACGCACTCATTCATCTTGATCCCTATGATGATTCGGAAGAAAATCATATAGAGAAAGAGCATTAAAACGTAACTTTACACGAAAACATTGAAGATAATCATAGAAGAAAATTATCGCTGTTATTGATTTATTTAAACAAATGCACCTTCTTGCAAAGCAAAAAGTCTCCGTTCTAATCTCTCAATTGTATTTACTAGTTTCTCAGAAATATCTTTTAATTGAACATAATATTCTTTGGCAACATTTTGTTGCAAAGGAGAGATTTTCTTGCGTGTTCCAAAAAATTTAGAGAAAAAAGAGCGATCTTCATCCGTAAAATAGATTTTAAAAATTTTCATATAGATATCATGTAATTCAAAATGAAGTGTTTCAATCTCTTTTAAACAATCCATACTGGGCATCATGTTGAGTCTTTGTCCCTCTCCATAAAACCATTGACCAAACTTACAGTCAGTGCAACTAACCGGAATTTGTTCTTTTTCTATCGGAAGCCCTTCTATTAAAGCATGTGCACGATGTACCCATGTAATATGAGCTTTTTTAGCATTCCGAAGATGAGTAAGAGTTTCTTCTTTATTCATAACAATTTTCCTTTACTTTGGATATTTTATAATTCTAATGGATAATCATATCGCGATAATATCACAATAGTATAACATTATTTTATAAAGTTTAGAAGACAAATCAACTTTATCGCGCATATTCGACAACTCGGTTCTCACGAATAACACTGACTTTAATTTCACCCGGAAACTGCACTTTTTGAGAAATCTCATCGGCAATCTCTCGGGCAATCAATACGGTCTCATCATCATTAACACTCTGTGCACTCACAATAACCCGTACTTCACGCCCTGCATTGATCGCGTAGGCTTGTTTAACCCCCGCTTTTTGAGTTGCGATCTCTTCGATCTCACTTACACGGCGTAAAAAGCTCTCCAATACTTCACGTCGAGCACCCGGACGTGCTGCGGAGAGGGTATCGGCAGCACATACTGCCGCACATTCGATACTTTTGATCTCTTCATGACCATGATGAGCATAAATCGCATTGATGACTACTGGGTCTTCGTTGTAACGGCGACATAGCTCAACACCAATATCGACATGGTTTCCACCCCCTTCTTGGGTCAAAGCTTTCCCGATATCATGCAATAATCCTGCACGTCGGGCAAGTTTTACATCTCCTCCCATTTCAGCAGTCATAATTCCAGCTAAATGGGCAACTTCGAGTGTATGAGCCAAAGCATTTTGCCCATAGCTAGAACGGTATTTTAACCGTCCAATCAATTTAAGCAGCTCAGGATGAATCCCTTGTAAACCCAAATCTATCGCAATTTCTTCCCCTTCTCTTGTCATCGCTTCATCAAATTCATCACATACTTTTTGATATACCTCTTCAATTCGCGCGGGTTGAATTCGACCATCTTGAACTAAAAGTTCAATCGTTTTCGTAGCAATAGCACGTCGATAAAGATTAAATGAACTCACAATAATCGCATTCGGCGTCTCGTCAATAATAATATCGACTCCGCTTACCATTTCGAGCGTTTTGATATTGCGTCCCTCTTTACCGATAATTCGCCCTTTGAGTTCATCATCATCGAGATGGATCACACTGATCAGCCGTTCAGCCGCATATTCTCCGGCAAATCGAGATGTGGCTTGCGCCAAAATATAGTTAGCTCGTCCTCTAAGCTGTTCTTTAGACTGCTCTTCCAAGTAACGCATTGCCTTGGCTAATTCTAAGCGTTCACGTTCCCGAACTTGCTCCAAAAGAATCGTCTTAGCTTCTAGTGCACTTAACCCTGCACGCGCTTCCACAATCACCATCAATTGTTCACTTTTTAGGCGGTAGTCTTCTTTTAATTTCTCTAAAGCCCGTTCATTCCGTTCGATATTACGTCGTCTATTTTCAAGATTCGATCGATCTAAAGTCATTTTTTCTTCTTTTACTTCACGAAGAGATTCAAATTCACGTTCATCACGCATTATCTTTTCTTCACGATGAGCAAAATCTTTTTTGACCTGTTCTGATATCAAATCGTAACGTTTTTGTGCCTCTTTTTCAATCTCTATGGAACGAAGAGAAGCACGTTCTAATGTCAATTGTGCTTCATTTTCAATTGCTTTTGCTTTTGCTTTTGCCTGCTCCAAATAAAGATCAAAATGGGCTGCGGTAATCTTTTTTGAAATTAGAAATCCGACGAACCCGCTGACAAGAGCAACTCCGCCCCCAACAAGTAGTTCGTTTAACATTGTTATTCCTCATATATTGTATCCCATGAGGGGTAATGAGCAGGTCTCCTTGCACATCATAATCATCACATACATTTTGCATCGTTTGACACACACTAGGCTGGATAAAAATCGTAAATGGTTTCGTTTTTAAAGTCGAAAAAAATCGATCATACATCCCTTTACCGAAACCTACTCGGCGCAATGACCCGTCTACCCCAACTACAGGGACAATAGCTACATCTATTAAATTATATTTTCTGTACGAATCCGGAGGCTCATAAATCCCAAAAGCTTTACGTTCCAACGGGTATCTCAATGGTACCATTTTGAAACTGACGCCATCCATAAATGGCAAAAATAGCTTTTTTTTCGGGCGTAATTTTATAATACTTTTTCGAATATCGACTTCAAACCCCATCGGCCAGTACATAAGAATACTTTTGGGGTGAAGTTCTTTAATCACGGCTTCGAGAAGAACACTTACTTTTTTATCACGAGAGTATTTTGTAGTGCGGCTAAGACCCTTCAGTCGTTTCAAACAATCGGCTCTAAAATCGCTTTTGGACACTTTTTACCTTTGCTTCGTTATAATCTCTCTAATTTTATCTTATTAAAGGTCAACATTGATGCGTTTTTCAACACTCTTAATCCCTTTACTCTCCATTTCCCTCCTCTTTCAGGGGTGTGGGGAAGAATCTGCCGATGAAGCGATGGTTTCAACCGCAAACTTTACCCTTATGGACACCCAAGGCAAAAATTACACCGTCGAAAAACAAGGAACCAATTTTACCCTCGATGCAGGTGAAGACAAAGTGGTTTTATTTGATATTTTTGCAACATGGTGTCCCCCGTGCCAAGCCGAAGTAAAACATCTCGGAAACTTACAAAAAAAATATGGAGATGATCTCATCATTATGGGTATCACCATTGAAGATGATAAAAGCAACGCCGAACTCGAAGCGTTTCGTGAAAAATTCAAAGGAGGTGAGTACTTGATCAGTAACAAAGCCGATAATCAAGCACTTGCCCGATCAATCGCATCGACTATCGGTGTCGGTCAGCAATTTCCAATCCCTTTGATGGTTTTATATAAAAATGGGGAATATGTCACCCATTATGCCGGAGCAACTCAAGAAGAGATCATCGATCATGATATCGCTACGGCATTAGGGAAATAAGTATGTTTTCATTCATCAAAAAAGGGCTTCAAAAAACGGTCGAGGCGATCAGTGCGATTATCCCTGAAAAAAAGGCGACCATCAGTAAGGACGATTTAGAGAGTATCCTCCTCGAAGCCGATGTTGAATACGACCTTGTCGAAATCATCCTCCGAGAACTCTATCAGGATAATATTACCCGCGAGCATCTCCGTTCCAAACTCCTTGCAACCCTCAGTTATGCGCAAAACACCCTTCCAGACAATCCCGATAAACCAACGGTTAGCCTCATCATCGGTGTTAACGGAGCGGGTAAAACCACCACTATCGCCAAACTGGCACAACACCATCTAAATAACGGTGAGAGAGTTATCCTCGGAGCGGGAGATACCTTCCGTGCCGCTGCGATCGAACAGCTTACCCGTTGGGCCGATAAACTGGATGTCCCTATCATCTCATCGCGTCAGGGTCACGATCCAAGTGCTGTAGCCTACGACACCATCGAATCAGCAAAAGCACGCGGATTTGAGCAAGTTATCATCGATACCGCAGGACGTCTCCATACCCAGACGAACCTCGGCAATGAACTCAAAAAGATCGTCCGTATCTGCGATAAAGCCCATAGCGGTGCACCGCATCGTAAAATCCTCATCCTCGATGGAACGCAGGGCTCTTCGGCGATTGCCCAAGCCAAAGCGTTTAATGAAATGGTAGGAGTGGACGGAATCATCATCACCAAACTCGACGGTACGGCAAAAGGGGGATCGGTATTTTCTATCGCCTATGCACTATCGCTCCCAATCCTCTACATCGGTGTCGGCGAACAGCCGGAGCATTTGATACCGTTTGATAAATATGAATTTGTGGATGGTATTTTGGATGCGATTTTTGGGGAAGAATACAACAAGTAGACTTTGTATGCGCTTCATGCAGTAAAAGCTATGACCCCTTTACAAGCAACGCAACACGCTTTATTAGAAAAGGCGGCGGGGAATCTCTTGACTACACAATGCCTTCACTTGCTTCTTTTATCGTATCAACACTGATAAACATAGGAAGAATATTTGTTACTGGGTCAGGTTCTTGAATCCCCACAAATCCCCTATTCCGATAAAAATCATGCTTGCCATCCTCAGCATCCAAATAAAGACCAGCAATACCAGTTTGTGCTGCGAGTCTGTGAGTCAATTCGAGGCTATGTTTTAAAAGCTTGCTGCCAAGTCCTTGTCCCGCATATGCGAGATCTACACCAAGCATTACCAACCGTAAAACCGGTATCTGCTTTGTTGAACCGCTTAGAGCAGTGTTAAACGCTTCTTTGGCGATTGAAAAAGCCATGATATTGTAGTAACCGATAAACTTGTCATTTAATGACGTATCGAGCAATACATACGCTTGACACATATTATTTTTGACATTTTGTTTCAGAGAGCTTATTGCAAAGCGATTGATCATCTCATGGCCACAATCGAATTTTTTGATCCCATTGTAGCTTTTTGTAATATCGAAGCGTTCTAATACGATTGTATTAACGCTCATTCAAACTTTCCATCGCCATCAATTCTTTCAATTGTGGAGTGGCTTTCGGAGGATTCATCAAAATTTCCATGAATGCCTTGTGATCTTTCTCGTTCAGAGCAATCATCTCTGCTTCGGCGACTACTGCTCTTGCTTTTTCTGCTGCCGCCGAAAGTACAAATGCAGTAAGATCACATCCTTGTAATCCAGCGGCTAGTTGAATGAAATCTTTAAGCTTTGAATTTAGCTTCGCTTCAAACCTTGCATCTTTAGTATTATCTAACATCCCATTGTAAAAAGAGAGTGCTTGCATTGTTAACTCCCATACGGATCATGTACGGACATTATAACATATTTAAGAAGATTTTCGATTATACAAATTTCACTTGCAAGAAAATCGTTAAAAAAACATATTAAAGGTAGAAAAAACCAAGGAGTCTTAATGAAATCACGTTTTAAATTTACTATTGCTATGTTATTATTACTTATTCCAAGTAATTACTTTATAGTTACATCAGACAATCATAGAGGAGGAGACCATGACTATGCTTATAAAAATCGGCAACTCACAAGGGGTTCGCATCCCAAAAGCGATCATCAAACAAGCTCATCTCGAAAATGCACCTCTCGAATTTGAAGTCACGGCTCAAGGGCTACTCCTAAAACCCATCCAAAGAAAACCGCGTGAGGGATGGGCAGAAGCATTTAAAGAGATGGCTGCATCAGGCGACGATGCTTTACTGATTGATGATGGTTTGGATTTAGATTTCGACGAGTGGACAGCGTGAGTTACACGCAGTATTCTATCGTTCTCGTCAATCTTGATCCTACTATTGGTAGTGAGATTCAAAAAACACGTCCCTGTGTCATCATCTCCCCCGATGAAATGAACCAATCCATCCGAACTCTGCTGATTGCACCCATGACTTCAACCCTGAAGCATTACCCCTCACGTATCATTATTGATGAAAAATCTTCAATTGCACTCGATCAGATACGATGTATCGATAAAAGCCGTGTCATTAAGACTTTGGGAACAATCCCGACATCGTCAATTACTCAACTTAAAACCGCACTCAAAGAGATGCTGGTAGATTAAAGGGATAGCATGGCAAAGAAAAAAAATATCCTCTTCGAATGTCAACACTGCGGGTTCACCACCCCAAAATGGATAGGCAAATGTACTAACTGCGGCGGATGGGATTGTTTTGTTGAATTGAGCGAACAACAGCAGGAGGTGATCAAACTCACCTCTACCTCTTCCCCCTCTGCAGGAAGCAAAGCCAAAGAGATCACCCAGATCGTCGAGGAGCATACCGAACGCTTCAGCAGTGATGATGCAGAGCTGGATATGGTTCTAGGTGGCGGAGTCGTCCCCGGTTCTCTTGTCCTTATCGGAGGTAGCCCTGGGGTAGGAAAATCGACCCTCCTTCTGAAAATCGGTTCCAACCTCGCGAAACAGAACCGCAATGTCCTCTATGTATCAGGGGAAGAGAGCGAAGGGCAGATCAAACTCCGAGCCAACCGTCTGGGAGCCAATGTCGATAACCTCTATCTCCTCGCCGAGATACGGCTGGAACAGGTACTCTCCGAACTGCATGAGCGCTCTTATGAGTGCATTATCATCGACTCGATCCAAACCCTCTATTCCGAAACCATCGCTTCCGCACCGGGATCAGTGACACAGGTACGACAGATCACCTTTGATCTGATGCGTATCGCCAAAGAGCGTCGTATCGCCATCTTCATCATCGGACATATCACTAAAGAGGGTTCCATCGCAGGCCCTCGTGTCTTGGAACACATGGTCGATGTTGTCCTCTATTTCGAGGGGGACAGCGGACATGAACTCCGAATTTTAAGAGGGTTTAAAAACCGTTTCGGACCAACAAGCGAAATCGGAGTGTTCGAGATGCGTCACGACGGTCTGGTTTCGGCAAAAGACCTCTCATCGCGCTTTTTTAACCGCACCAAATCCCAAAGCGGTTCCGCTCTCACCGTTATCATGGAGGGGACTCGCCCTATCGTTCTCGAAGTACAAGCACTGGTAAGCGATACTCACGCCCCAAATCCGAAACGTCAGGCAACGGGGTTTGAGAACAACCGCCTCAATATGCTTCTCGCATTGTTAGAGCGAAAACTCGAAATCCCGCTCAATAGCTATGATGTCTTTATCAATATCACCGGAGGAATCAAGATCACTGAAACCTCCGCCGATTTGGCGATTCTCGCCGCCATCATCAGCAGTTTTCGAAACCGTGCTATCTCCAAAGAAACGGTATTTATCGGTGAAGTTTCCCTCGTCGGCGATATACGTGAAGTGTATCAACTTGATCAACGGCTCAAAGAGGCTACATCTCAACAGATTACCAAAGCACTGATTCCTAAAAAACCGATTGAGAAAACAGCAATCAAATGTTATGAAATTGATGAAGTAAGCAAATTATTGGAGTGGTTTTAACCTTCTTTTGCGTATAATTGGACATACATTTTATTTAGGAGTCCATTCATGCCGATGTGTTCCATTATAGCCGATCACAAATCTGAAGAGCGCTATTCTAAACTTTCCCTTGCTTATTCAACCGAAGCAGAACATCAGATGATTGAAGAGGCAATTAGCACGTGCACTCCATTGTGTTCTATCACCCCTAATATCTATGGCGGTGATGTCACAGGCGGAAAACGGATGATAACCATAGAATATCATGATGATTGCGACCGTGAAGGTGGAAACGTTTTTGAAGCGATCATCAAACAATTAGGAATTGAGCAGTGTCACTAAGTGCCAGCGCATCTGATTTAAGCGCTCAAAGACTCAAAGAGTTTGCCGACGGTAATGAAACGTTTCAGCAAACCTATTTTAAAAAACACGAAGCGCAACTGTTAAACCTCGTCAAAGAGGGACAAAACCCGCGTGCCTTATTCATAGGCTGTTCTGATTCACGTGTTATCCCCGATCTCATCATCCAATCCAATCCAGGGGATTTGTTCGTTATCCGTAATGTCGGTAACTTTGTAGCACCATACAAACCGGATGAAGATTTTCACTCGACTGCTGCAGGGATTGAATACGCCGTAGGTGTGTTAGAAGTATCAGAGATTATTATTTGCGGACATTCACACTGCGGTGCAATCGAAGCACTTTATAAAACAACATGCGATACCTCGATGATTCATACGGCTAAATGGCTAACTCTTGGGGAAAAAGCTAAAAAAATGGCACTTCTTGCACTTGGGGAAGAAGCTAAAAAAGAGGATCTTCTCCGTGCAACAGAACACTTATCAATTGTCACTCAAATCGAAAATCTCCTCACTTATCCTTACGTAAAAAAGCTTGTAGATGAAGATAAACTCTTTATCCACGGATGGTACTATGATATCGAGACGGGAGGGATCGAGTATTACGATCCGGATATCTACCAATTTCGTCCATTAAGTGAATTAGGGGATTAACTTCCTACCAATCCAAATATAAAAACAACGCCGATAGAAAATAGTTGGCTACAAAAATTGCTACGGCAGAATAGACAACGGCATAGATTGTCGATTGTCCGACTCCTCGGGCTCCTCCGCTCGTGTGATAACCGATATAGCTTCCGATCGAACTGACAATAAATCCAAAAACTGCAGCTTTAATAATACCGGTCATAATATCATCAAATTCGCCGAGCCTCATAAGTGTCTCTTGATACGCAATTGGATTAATGCCTAAAACACCGGTTGAAATAATATAAGCTGATCCTATAGCGATAAAATCAAACCATATAACCAATAACGGCAATGAAATCACCGTTGCAATGATTCGAGGCGTAATTAAATACTCTTTAGAATTGACTCCCAAAATATCAATTGCATCGATTTGTTCACTCACTCGCATCGTTCCAAGCTCCGCTGCCATCGCACTGATGGAACGAGAAATAAGCATTAAGGAGGCAAAAACAGGTCCTAATTCCTTGGTAATAGATAAAAAGATTGTATAACCGATAAAATTTTCTACCCCAAATTGATGAAAACCGCTGTAAAGCTGAATTGCTTCTACCATTCCTGTAAATAACCCTGTTAGTGTTACAACACCCATACATCCCAAGCCAATAACTTCGATCTGTGTTAAAACAATTTTATACCGTTTAAAGGCAAGAGGATAAAGTTTAAAAAGTTTTATTTGAAATAAGATAAATAAACCGAACCGTTCAACGGTATCATAAGAATGGACAAACGGGCGACCAATATAACCTAAAAGCTTCTCTACCATATTATTCCCTTATTTTCTGAGAGTAAGTTTAGCTAAATCAAACCAAAATTCAAAAGTTTCTCGCTACAATAAGCATTAAATATTTTCAAAGGAGCAACGGATGGCCGATAAAGAGAAAGAACACCAAGAACAAGCTTCCGAGGGTGGAGAAAAGAAAAAAAGTAATTTACTGTTAATCATTATTATTGTCGTATTGGTATTGGTTTTAATCATAGGAGGAGTTGTTGCAACCCTTATGCTAGGGAATAATGATGCTGAAGCAGATGCTGGGCATGGAGCAAAAACAGAAACTGCAGCCGATGCTCATGAAGTCAAGGCAGATGCTGCTAATGAAGAACATGCAGATGAGGGTCATGACGGCGGAGCATCGACGGAAGTGGGACTCATGTATCCACTTGATATTTTCACTGTTAATCTCCTCAGTGAGAGCGGTCGCCGCTACCTCAAAGTTGAAATGAACCTCGAACTCGAAGGTGAAGAGCTTTCACCGGAACTTGATACCAAAAAACCGGTATTCCGTGATATCATCATCCGTATTTTGAGTTCAAAATCACTTGAAGAGATCTCTACAATCAAAGGTAAAGAGAAACTCAAAGAACAAATCGTTAGTGAACTTAATACTCGTCTCAAAGACGGCAAAGTTAAAAATGTCTACTTCACTGATTTCGTGGTGCAATGATCGGCATCGACCTCATCAAAACTGACCGCATGAAACGTCTAATCGAGCGGTTCGGCGATCGGGGACTTCAAAAATTTTTATCCGAAAATGAAATCCTTTTAATCAAAAACCATCGCAGTGCAGCAGGCTTTTGGGCGGCAAAAGAGGCGTGTTCCAAAGCACTCGGATGCGGTATCGGTAGCGAATGCGGTTTTCATGATATCATTCTCAGTAAAACACCCAAAGGTGCACCCGTTATCGATCTCTCCACACGAGTTAAAGAGATGTTTAGTATTCAAAGTCTCAGCGTTTCAATCACCCACGACGGAGATTACGCTATTGCCGTTGTAGCACTCCAAAAATCATAACTATCGAGGTTAACACTATGCAATCCCCAGAACTTATAAGTATCCAAAAATATGCGGCGAAACACCATATCAGTATTTTTAGCGTTATTAAAAAAACAATGAGCGGCGAATTACCTACCGTAGTAAAAGAAGAGAATGGCAAAGAGGTAACGTATATTGTGATGAACCCGTCATCGGCTCAGCCTAAAAACGATCTCAATAGTACCGCTAGTGAAGAGTTTGAAATCGATTACAAAAAAGCGTATGAAGATTTGAATAAAGAGTATCTCGTTTTAAAAACGAAATATCAAAAACTCGTTGATATGCTAGAGGGGTAAAGCACTTCCAACTTATTTACGTTTTTATTTATTTTTTGTGATATAATTCTTTTCGCAGTGACTAATTTATGATACGCTCGATGGAGCGGTACGATTAAGGTCGAGGGAGTAATTACCCTCGACCTTTTTTTTTGCCCTCCAAAGAACGTATCATAGGGGGTCTTTATGGATAAGATAGTCACTGCAATGCTACTTATGTGCATTTTTGCGCCGTTACTGCATTAGCAGTAATGCCAAGGGGTTTCACCCCTTGCCCCCCTCTATTTTTTATCATTTTATTTGACTTGGAGATGATATGAAAAAACTTTTACTTTTTTTTATTCTAAGTGTTTCTCTCGTAGCTTCCGAATACACTTCTCGAATTGTTCCGTGTTCAAAGATTGCTAAACATCCTGATTTTAAACCATTAGCCAGTTTATATAATGAAATAGATGAGATATTTTCAGAAATTAATACACATAAAGATGATTCTCATTGTATTGCTGTTAACAATAAATATTTCTTTGTTTTGGGAAATTTTTATCCTCATGATCGGTTTTTTGATGGAGGGTTTCATATTTATAATATTAAAAACAATACTTGGGATGATGAACAAGAACATGAAATGAATATTGCCCCTTACGATTTTGTGACGACGATCAAAAAAGAGTTTTCCTTTAAACACCATCACTATTTCGTTGTGAATCAAGGAGCAATGCGAAACAGTATAGAAAGTACCCAAGTTTTTCTATTAAAAATACCTCAGAACCCATCTTTAAAAGAGAAATATGAAAAAATCGTCCTGATAGAAACTGAAAATAATCGTGCTTTAGATGATGAAAATCCCTCGCCGTACGGTTATCTCAAAATAGATTCAGAACAATCAAATAAGTACGAAAACAACACTGTAGAAATTAATTTTTCTGCACTTTCATACGATAAAGCACATAAACCACATTTGAAATTCTCAATTACTGTAGATAATAAAAAACCTTTCTTCGTCGAATTCAGCCCAAACAAAAATGGTCAGTTTATCGTTACAAGTGAGCTACCCGCTAATATGAAAAAGTAAAGAGGTTGAGCGGGATGTTTTTCACCCTCCCCCGACAAAATCAAGCAATTCAATCGTATCACCCTCTTTTAAAACGGTACTCTTCCACGCATCTTTTTTCACAATCTCCATATTCAGAGCCGATGCCATAACACGCTCCTCTACTCCCAAAGAACAAATAAGATCGAGCATACTCGATCCCTCTGATAACTCTCTCATTTCACCATTTACTTTGATCTGCATCGTTACTCCTACATCGACATTTTAATAAGTTGGGCAATAGTTAAAAATTTCTTCGCTATCGCAAAATCGTATGGTGTTGCTCCATCGTTATTTTTTACATTTGGGTTTGCCTTAGCTTTGAGTAAAAAATCGACCACTTTTTCATTACCGCTAAATGCCGCTTGATGCAACGGGGTAACGCCATCGTTATTGGCGAGATTAACATCAGCCCCCTCTAACACGACAAATGTTGTCAGCTCCAAGTTCTTCTTTTTGATTGCTAAGATCAACGGTGTGTTTCCATTTAAATCTTGAAAATTGATATCGGCTCCGTGTTTGAGTAAATACTTCGCCATTGTTGTATCATCGAGCTTTATAGCGACATGAAGTGCACTTAGACCCGCTTGATTAGCATCATCTATGTTTACACCTGAGATAATAATAGCTTCAACTTTTTTCATATCCGCTTCATAAACAGCCTCATGCAAAGCTCCGGCGTACAAAGAGAAAGCGATCATAAGCACGATAAGATATCTCATCTTTTATCCTTGGACAAAGCGTATCATCTTGAATCGTTCCCCCATCAACGAGGGGGTAATCAAAATTTTCACTTTTTCCAGCTCTTGGGTATAAATCTCATCACCCGCATGTTCTTTGAGCATCGCCAACAGATCAAGTATCCCCATCTCCACCAATGCGACCAGTTGTGTCGCGTACTGCGCATATTTGATCCCTTGTGCCTCATACGCCTCTTTAACATGGGTAAAGTTCACATCATAGGTAATATCGCTTTTACCGAAAGCCTCGGCGCGCACCAGTGCCTCATCAAAAAGGGGAAACGTCTGATGTTCTTGATAGACACGGATCGAAAAATCGCTCCGCGCACTCAACTCACCATAATCAAATGTCATAAATTCAAAACGCTTTGATGCGCGGCTCATTGCCTCGGCAAACGATTCGTATCCTAGGGCGATTTCCCCTCGATCTTGCTTATATTTTTCAGCCAATGCATCGATTTTAGGATCATCAATATCAAAAACAATCTCATGATTCTCTACTCGGGCAATTTTCCCTTTGTAAAAAAGTTCACATCCAAATGCGTCAAAAATCTCATTTGCGATAAAAAAGGTCGATTGCTCGTTTAACTCGTCTAGGTCCCTGTAATGTTCTAGAGTAACTGCATTCCCGAACGACTCGTCAAAATAGTTTTGTTGTGCCGTTCTCAGGTTCTCAAACCGCTCTACAATCCCGAATCTGAGGGTTTGTAATAATTGTGGACGGAGGGTATGGAGAAACTCGATAATATCAGCCAACAGATAGCCGTGATGGGCACCGATCTCACAAATCAGCGAATCAGGTCGTAAAAATCCCTCATCGAGCCGTTTAATGATATGGTTTGCAATAGAGCCGCCAAAAAACTTCGAGGTGCTCACCGCCGTGTAAAAGTCCCCGCTCTTTCCGATCGGACGATACGAAGCATAATATCCTGACTCACCGTAGAGCCAATCGTTCATGTACTGACTAAATTGCACGTACTTCCTTAGAGCGTCGCAACCGCTTTTTCAAGACGTGCAAACCCCTCATCAATATCGGCTTTCGTAATCGTGAGCGGCGGAAGGAAACGGAGTGTATTACGCCCCGCTTTGAGAACGATTACCCCCGCATCACGCGCGGCATTGATGATCTTGCCCAGCGTATCGGCATCACACACACGAAGCCCGCGCATCATCCCAAGCCCAACGTGCTCCAAAAAGATTGCCGGATGAGCTTTTGCAAAGGTAGCCAATGAGGTTTCAAAGTAGATAAGATGCTCATCCAACTCACCGCTCTCTTTGATCTCTGATAGGATGTCAAGCACCTCATTTGCCGCCGCCGTTGAGAGGTAGTTCCCTCCGAAGGTCGAACCGTGATCCCCGGGTGCGAAAATATCTTTTTTACTTGTCATAACGACACCGATGGGAACACCGCCCCCCAGACCTTTTGCCAACGTAATCACATCGGGTTCGATCCCATAAAGGTTAGATGCCAGAAACTCACCCGTGCGGTAAATTCCCGTCTGTACTTCATCCACCATCAGCAAAATATCACGCGATTTGAGCATTGCGGCTAATGCCTGAACCTTAGCACGATCCTGAGGCTGAACTCCCCCCTCGCCTTGTACCAGTTCGATCATCACCGCAACCGTGTGATCATCGATTAAAGATTCAATCTGATCGATATTTTTAGCATACACAAATCCATCAGGAAATGGTCCAAAATAATTGTGCATCAATTCTTGCCCTGTCGCTTTAAGTGCTGTAATGGTACGACCGTGAAAGGAGTGATCGAGAGTAATAATTTTATAGCGCTTAGGTTGACCTAAAACTTCTCCGTATTTACGAGCAATCTTGATCGCTCCTTCGTTCGCTTCAGCACCGCTATTTCCAAAAAAGCATTTCATGTCATATCCGCTGAGTTCAACAATACGACGCGCACACTCGGCTTGTGGCTCTATATAGTAG
>NZ_JBAQPS010000224.1:0-7318 GCF_049305995.1 Sulfuricurvum sp. | reverse complement strand
TTGAAACACTTCCGCTTTAAAATACATATCATTTTGCTCATAAATTTTAGAGTAATGATCGATAAAAATATTGATATACCCTTCTATAATATTATCTTTATAAGCTAGCTTTTTAAATGCAACATCGTATTTTTTTTGAATAACCCAAGGAATCACAATGCTATTAGCATAGTCAACAAGTGCAATCTCTTGTTCAGTTAAATCAAATGATTCTAATACTATTTGATCTAGTTGGTTAATAAGCATTTTTAAATTTTGTTCATAATTTAGAATATTTGAACTACTCGTATCAAAATGTTCAGTCTTTAACTTTTCAATATCAGACACAAGGGAAACAATTTTTTGATTATTCATAAAAGGCATACGCAATTTTTCTTCATCATGAAGTTGCTCTCTTTCAACACCAAGAGAAGTAGCTGTTTCAAGATTAAAATACGCAAACAAATTAGAGTTTATCAAACCTACAAAATTTTTTGCTTCATCTATATTACTAGTATTTATTCCACTAAGTGCATGTTTAAAAATTGCTTCTTTATACAAAACTGCCGATTTTGCTTTTAAATCTTTTGTGTTAACACCTCTTCGTATTAGCACTGTATATGGATTAAATAATTTATTTTCACCTTGTCTATGTACTTTTTCTATATTCCAACGAGGTAATGTCTTAGCTACATAAAATGAATCCATATTGGAATTATTTGAAACATCAATAAAATCTTTCCCGAGATACTGTGAAATATTATACTTCCCTTTACTAGCACTTATTCCTCTACCAATTGGATAGTTTTTTTCTATAGCATACTCATTAATAGATGGATATTTTTTTAATCTTTTAATTAAATTAAAATCTAAATATGAACCATATACCAATATTTTCCACAAATAATCATCTTCTAGCAGTTTTGATTGCAATATCTTTTTAAAATCACTTTTAGCAAGAGTAAGCATTTTTAATTTCTTAAAATACGGATTCGGTTTCATTGAAATATAATTGATAGTATTCTTTAATACTTCTTCCTGTGTACTATATTCATAAAATAATATTGAGACAGGTACATCAGCATTCTCAAAAATTTCATGTCTTACCGATGAAAGCTCTAGGATATGGTTTATTTTAAATTGATTAAAAAAATGTTTTGTTCTAAAGGTATTGCTTTGCAAGTTATATAACACCTTGCTGGTAACTATAAAACTGATCTTTGTACTTTGAGAAACAAAGTCTTTAACTCGGTACATAAAAGGCTGAACAATATCTTGATTGCCAACTTTTAATTTATTACTTACTACATATTTATCAGCTAAACTCTTTTTCTTAATAGTTCCTCGACCATACGGAGGATTTCCAATAATAAAATCAAGCTTTTTATCTTTTAGTATTTGATTGCACTCTGCATTAGTATCGAAAAAATCACTTTGAAAAAAGTTAGCATTAGGATTCTTTTCACTTTTTAACAAATACGGAAATTTAAACTGTTCTATATCCTTTGGATTTTGATAATCGAGCATCGTAAGGTAGAGTGAGAAAACACTAATCTGTACGGCATTTTTATCTTTATCTATGCCGAATATATTATCCTCAGCAATTTTTACGATCTCCTGTTGCTCTATTCTTCTACCTGTAACTTTTTCAAATTGAGTAACTAATTTTCTAAAAGCTTCAACTAAAAATATACCGCTTCCACAAGCTGGATCGAGAACTTTACAATTATATTCAGTTGGATTGTTTTTAAAATACTCATCAACCGTATATTTTAAAATATAATCTACTAAAAATGTTGGAGTATAGTATGCACCATTTTTTTTCTGCTCTTCTTCACCAATAAAACTCTCATACACATTTGAAATAAACTCGATAGGAATAATTGAGAAATCATAGTAATCGAACAAAGATTGCTGTCCAGTTCTTATCTCAGTACCACTTACCAACTCTTTCAAAATTTTTAAATGTTCTTCACTTACTAATGTGTACTCAAGATCATTTATAGGAAACCAATCTCCATTAAATCCTTGATCAGACTTTAAATATTGAAATAGCTCATACGTCTTATTTTTATCACTTAAAATTTCTTTCAAGTCTTCATTGGTCAAAATTTTTGAAATACCTTGAAAAGATAATTCTACGTGTCTATCTATCAAATATCTAACAAAAATAATACGCCCAACCAATGAGTTTGCAATATCTTTATAGTCGTTCAATCCATTATTGAGTAACTCTTCTCTAGCATATTTTATATTTTCCAATAGTTTTTTATCTACACGATTATTATTTTGTTTAAATGTTGATTCTGCAAAATATTTACCGCTAATAATAGAAAGATAATTTAATTTTTCTGAGTTTAGAGAAGTTAGTGTAAAGTTTCCATTTTTAAGTATATATTCAAATCCATTATATACTTCAAAATCTGTTTCAGTTTCAATAATAATAATTGGAGCTTCCCCGAAATTCCAACACTTTTTAAAAACATTATTTTTATCAACTGCTTTATCGAAAAAGAGAATAACGGGTCTATTATTCAGAATATAAAGAGAGGTTGGATTTATTTCTTGCAATGATCTACGAATTCGCTGAGGGAGTATATTGACGATACTACTGTCTAAATACGGTTGTAATGTTGTATCAGTAGGTAATTCTAGAAACTGATCTATACTTTTTTTCAACATTAATCCTATCTTTTTGTTCACTTCAAGTATCTATAATGAGACTGACGAAAGCTCTTAATTATACTTTAAAATTGTATGATTTTACTCAATGCAATTTTACTACAGTCACACTTCTAAAACCCTTCCGATACTGTAGCGCATATCCTCATCTAAACTCTCCATATTACTGAGCATCCACGTTAGATACCCTTTATCCCCTTCAGCAATCTCCGTAAGTGTTTTCCCTTTGTATTTGCCGAATTTAAGCGGTCGTGTATAAAATACCGGCGTTTGAGTGAGTTCAACCATCTTATCGATCGGATTTACCCCCTCATATCGCTCTTGCAATCGTTTTCGAAGTTCAGTAAGAAACAGTTTCAATACCAAAACATCCCCGATAGCATCGTGCGCTTTAACGACAATCCCCAGTGCATCGGCTTCGGCTTGTTCGATTTTATACAGCCCCAAACGATAACGAAAATACTGCAATCGATGGGCTTCCTCATCCTCAAACAGATGTCGTGCACAACGAAGGGTATCGATCAGTCGCATCTGAGAGATAAATCCCTCTTTAGAAAGCATCCCTAAATCAAACGGTGCATTGTGAATAATGAGGACATTTTCAGAGGTATTAAGCTCACAAAGTGTTTTAAAGGCTTTTGTTTCGACACATGAGGGTAACCCCTCAATCATATCAGGGGTAATGCCATGAACTTCCATCGCACCGTATCCGATAGGAACCTCAGCCGAGCACATATCGTTGTAGACGTCAACTTTTTTGCCGTCCAAAACCATATAACCCAACTGAATAATCCGATCATTATCACCAGCCCCCGTCGTCTCCGTATCAAGAAGTACAAACGTAGCCATTAATACTGATCGTCTTCAGCATCTATATCGAACTCATCATAGTCGTCTTCGTCTTCGTCTTCATCCTCGTCATCATCATAATAATCATCCTCTTCGTCCCCTTCTCCCTCACGCATGGAGGTGAGCTCGGTGTAGAGCTGCTCTGCTTCTTCTTCATCGATCTCACCGCTGTTAATCTCCCCCAAAAGATCTTTATACTCATCGCGAAGGGCTTGCATATCTTCTAACTGTGCACGTTCTTCAACTGTTGCATCTTTTTGTGACGCGATTGATTCGAAAATATCGTCAATATGTTCTTCCACATCAGGAATTAACTCGTTTTGAATCAAATGTTTTAATTGTGTAATATAGGCCATACTATTTCCTTTTAGTTGGTTTGAATACTAATTATAGCAAACTCTTTTGCGAGATAGCATCGAGCTGTACCCTTTTTATCCTCTGTTTATCTTAGATCGAATGAAACGCTAAAAAAAAATCCCAACCTATTCCAAACATGTTATAATAAAAAAAACGCCGTTTAGGGTACAAAAGGGGTGATCAAATGTTTAATCTATCCACAATCAAAGGCAAACTCATTGCATTAATGGCACTTAGTTTCATAACATACGCCACGCTAGGATACTTATCGTATTCAAACAATCATGATGCAAAACGAACAGCAGAGAGAATGGTTTTACTCGGTGATATCCGTGCTCACACAAACGGTGCAATGATGGAGCTTCGCGGATTTCAGCTTCTTCATAAAAATGATTTTATCGAACGCTACCAAGAACGAAATGTTAAACTTGCAGGAGCGATTGAAAAATTGTCCAAAATTACCCGTTCCCAAGAAAACAAAGATCGTTTAAGCAAAATCGCAAATGACCATAAAGCGTGGCACGAACTGAACGAACCTCGAATTAAAATTATTAGTAATCATAAAAACAATATCCATAGCCCTAATTTCGCCAATAGTGTAGAAGGAAAAACGCTTCAAAAAATCACCGAAGAATCTGCTGCTATCTATGAAAAAATTGTTCAAGAGGAGCGTGATTTACTCAAAGTCATGGAAGCGAAAAATATTGCCACACTCGATTCCAATGCTACGCTCATTGAATCTATCATCGTCATCAGTATTCTCGTGATGATGGGGATTTTTTATTTTATCATCCAAAATATCACCAATTCCATTGCGCGTCTCGAAAAAATTATTAAAACAGTTGCCCACAATCGTGATTTTACGCAAAATATACAAGTAGAAGGGGACGATGAACTCGCGCAAATGAGTCGTAAAGTCAATGAACTTGTCAATGTACTGCGTCATGCTTTCCAAGGTATCCGTTCCGCATCAAGCGAAAATCTCTCTGTCTCAGCAGAACTTTCAGCAACAACGCTTAGCATCGGAAAAGCAGCCGAAGAAGAAGCAAAAATTGTTAATCATACCACCAGTGAATCCGATAAGATGAAAGAGGCGATGAAAGCATCCGCTTCCGAAGCAAAAATGGTTCGTGAAAAAGCACTGAACGCTCGTGGTAATCTCCAAGAAGCTCAATCGGCTCTTCACAATACAATCGAGCAGCTTTCATTAACCGTACAAATGGAAAATGAGATCAATAATCGTCTCAATTCCCTCTCCCAAGAAGCCTCTCAAGTAAAACAAGTCCTTACCGTCATTGCTGATATTGCCGATCAAACAAACCTCCTCGCACTTAATGCCGCGATAGAAGCGGCGCGTGCAGGTGAGCACGGTAGAGGATTTGCCGTCGTTGCCGATGAAGTACGCAAACTCGCCGAACGAACACAAAAAAGTCTTGTTGAAACCAATGCTACCGTCAATGTCATTGTTCAATCGATTAATGATATTACCGACCAAATGAATCATAATGCCAAGCGGATAGAAAATTTAGTTGACGCATCCGCAGAGGTCAACGACCATACCGAAACAGCTGTTGATGCCCTAGCTGAAACCGTCAGCGCTATTGAAAAACTCTCAAACGATACCCAAACCAATGCGATGACTACCGAATCAATTATTGTAAAAATCGGTAACATCAACGAACTCTCAACAGCCAATGCGCGTAGTGTCGAAGAAATCGCCGCAGCGGCAGAACATCTCCACCAAATGACAGAACAACTCACAGCGCAAATTGCAGTATTTCGAACTTAAAGAGTATAGATATTTCCCCCTTCACCTCGCAGGGGGGTAAATATTTTTTTTGCATTTAAATGATCATCTGCATGTCCTAAAATCAAATAACCTTTCAAATGCTTTTTAAAATTCAATAGCAACTCTTTATTTTTATCTGCGTCAAAATAAATCATCATATTTCGGCTAAAAATAACATCAAAATCTCCTAAATCTTCCCATAATTTATCATCAAAAAGATTTCCTGTAATAAAATGGATACTAATTTCTTCGATAGGATATAAACGGTATCCTTCTTCCGTTTGAAAAAAATAGTGTTCCAATACCTCTTGGCTTAACGCATGAACAGAGCGCTCCGAATAGCAGCCTCGATTGGCTTTATAAATCATCTCTTCGGAAATATCAATCCCTACTATCTCAATCGGACGTGATATTTTTTTACCCATAGCTAAAATACGCAGTGCAATCGTATAGCTCTCTTCGCCACTGGAACATGGAGCGGTTAATACACGTATCGGGAGAATCGGACTAGCCGTTTCGATGTTAGGTAAAATTTCATTTATCAAACGATCAAAGTGGTATGATTCACGCTCAAAATAGGTCTCATTTACCGTGATTAAATTAATCAATGCTGAACTTAACGGCTCAAAATCTTTAGGGATTTCTCCGCCATTCTCGATAAAGCGTTGTATTTTTTCTCTGTCTGTATCTCGCTTAAGTACAATACCCGTTTCTTTTTGAATACGCTCCAAAAGGGTATTGATCATCGATTCATTATTCATATTAAATCAAACTGTATCATGAATTTAGCAATTTCTTCTACCGATAAAATCATACTCACACCACCACGCTCAATCGCTCTCCCCGGCATTCCAAAAACCGGAGAGCTTTTTTCATCCTGACAAATACTCATCCCGCCCGACATTTTAATTTTTACCATTCCATCGACACCGTCATCACCGATTCCGCTCAGTAAAATTGCCAAAATTGCTGACGCTTCATAAACCTCTAGCGCATTTATCATCATAGCATCAATACTGGGAATAAAATCGCTACGAATACCTTCCAACTCTTCAGCGATCATAATGTTATTATTCTTTGAACGAAAGCCTAAATGCACCCCCCCCTTCGCAACAATAATCATCCGTTTATCGACGCTCAACCCATCGTATGATTCGACAACATGAGAGGTGGTATACATTTGTAATCTGGAAACAAAGGAGTGAGTTAAATCAGCCGGAAAATGTTGCACGATACAAATCGGGGTTGTAAAGGTTTCAGGCAATGCCGTTAAGAGTTTTTCGATAATTCCAGGTCCGCCAGCCGACGCCCCTACAAGGATAATTTTGGATGAATGTATCAAGACAATATACTTTGTTTCAAAAATTCGATAAATTTTTCTTCACTGAGGGGACGTGAATACATATATCCCTGTCCTTGCTGACATCCATATTCTTCCAAAAGCCTCCCCTGCTCTTTCTCCTCGATCCCCTCAGCAATGGTTTTAAGCCCCAACGCATTAGCCATACCGATAATCGCTCTAACGATTGCACGATCTTGTTCATCCGACTCCAACCCGCGAACAAACGACTGATCAATTTTAAGTTTATCAATCGGAAAAGCTTTAAGATAGCTCAAACTAGAATATCCTGTACCAAAATCATCAATTGCCACTTCGATTCC
>NZ_JBAQPS010000223.1:0-4949 GCF_049305995.1 Sulfuricurvum sp. | reverse complement strand
CATTCCTATCATCACTTCTTAGTTAAATAATCCAGCACAATTCGTTTCTCACTATCAATCAGAAAAAGATCCATCTGTGCCGTTGCGTTCGCTTCATCGAATTTTTTAAAGACAACCACGACAAAAGGGACATCTTTTTGACTCCGTTTCGGAGGTAAAAGGCGTTTACGAAAACTTTGATTAGCATGTCCGGCATACAATATATGTTGTCCGACAAACCGATCAAAACTCTCGTGCACGACCAACCCTTTGTCGGTATACAGAGTCCATCGAAAATTGAGAACCCTCTCATGAGCCTCACTCTTTACGAGCACTTTGACCAACTCATCTTTTTTGAGAATAAAGCTTTTCGTCTCTCTCCAAGCGGCCGCATCCAAAAGGGTAAATACACCAACGAGCAAAAATATGAAAAATCGGCTCATACACACTCATTTCTGCACATTTGGACCGTACAATTGCTGAACACTAAAACAGATTATACATCTACTCGGCATAGGATCAATTTAAGTCGGAGATTATACCACCACAATTCTTAGGGGAGGAAAAAGGGGGAAAGGATTATTTGATAGGTATTGATTTGTTAAATTCGTCATCGTGTCGTAGCACGATGACGGGAGAGAGGCATCACCCTTCGACTGGCTCAGGGCGAACGGTGATAAAGTTACCCTGCTTTTTCCAAATGCTGTGCCAAAAACATTTTCATAATTGCTTGTCGAGCAACACCGAGCCGTTTTGCTTCATAATCAAGCCTCTCAATCATCCACACCGGTAAATCAAGATTCACCCTCTTTTGTTCCAAATTAGGACGGCGTGCCGCAGACCAATCGACAAATTTAGATATATCCTCACCGTTATCAAATGCTTCATCAAACTCTTGAACTGTTTTCATAATATTCTACCTCCACATCTCGTGATCTTCTCACGGAAATAATTCGGATCATTTCTGACCGATACGTGATGACAGCAGACCAGTGTTTTTCCCCGATTTTTCCAATACAGATAAAACGCTTTTCTTCGGAAAAATTCAAAGGAGCTTCAAGCAAATTTTCATCATGCCATAATGCTTGAGCTTCATCGAAGTCAATACCATGTTTTGCTAAATTAGCATCACTTTTGTTGCTGTCATATTCAAATTTCATACCAATAGTATACCAAATTTAAAAATAAAATGAGTGAGGGTATGACGGGGAAGTTCTAAAAGAGGGTATCCAACACTTGACTTTTATATTTCATCGTTTCAACTTTTGCTTTAATGAGACGGTTTTCTTCTTTTAGAGCATCGTGTTCATGACTTAACGTTGAAATTTCACGGCTTTTGAAATAGATTTGAGTATTAATAAAGATCTTCGGAAACACCAGCATCAAGATCAGAAAAATCCCGACAAAAACATTGCGTAAAAAAAACGGCCCCATCGAATCATCAGGGCTAATGATCTGTTGCGTCTCTTCTAAGATATCGTGTTTATCACTCATCGATCTTTCCATTTTGAACAACAGAGGAATAAAATCCCTCTGTTTACGCTAGAGCTTGCCTCTCCGAGGCAGAGGTCTACTTTCATTCTGAAAGTCCTCTTCGAATTTCAAATATGCGCAGTTTTGCACTGCGGCTTCTCGAATTTGCCCGTAGCTCATCATCCTGCGCCGTGAGGGGCTTTTTGGTAATCACTTTTCCGATAGAGTGATTGTTGCCGCAGGTACAGCGCATCGCATCATCGGGACAAATACAATTTTTCGACCATTTGGAAAAGCGGTTTTTCACAATCCGATCTTCGAGGGAGTGAAATGTGATAATCGCCACACGCAGAGTCTTAATATCCGATGCTTCGATCGCATCCAGTAGCCGTGTCAACTCACCCAGCTCATCGTTCACTTCAATCCGAATCGCCTGCATCACGAGTGTCGAGGGGTGAATCTTTTTCCCCTTCGGCATCAGATGAAAAATGGCGTTTGAAAGCTCTTTTGCAGAAGTGAACGGACGGCGTTGTACCATCGTCTCTGCTACTTTGCGGGCATTGGTCACTTCGCCGTATTCTCGCAGTATGGTTTCTAATGCACTCTGTGAGTATTCATTGACCACTTCATAAGCACTAAGCGGCGCATCGGGGTTCATCCGCATATCGAGAGTATCGCTCTCGTACGAGAACCCGCGCTCGCGCTGATCGAGTTGGAGCGAGGAAACCCCTATATCGGCTAAAATACCGCAAATTTGGTCCCCTTTTTCCCCTATCGCATCACGTGCGACATCCGAAAAACGGCCTCTGCGAATCTCGACACGGTTCCCATACGGTTCAAGCCGCTTGGAAGAAAATTCTATCGCCGTAGGGTCTTGATCGATTCCGATCAGTTTCAAAGCACCGTTATGATCAAGCAACAGCGAAGAGTGCCCGCCATACCCCATCGTACAATCGATAACGATCCCCTCTTTACACGGTGAAAAGGCTTCAATCACTTCACGATAAAGGACAGGGATATGAGGAGTCTCTTGCACACAGCGGCCTTTTTATTTATTGCCCTAATAATAGCTCAACCTCACTAATATCAGATTTAAATGTTACGTAATGCATACTCTATTGCGTCAAAAACTACTTTTATTTCTTCAAAACTAATCACATAAGGGGTCATCACATAGATCACGCTTCCTAGCGGCCGTATGAGTACACCCTGTTTCATACAATCTTGATGTATTTTCAGCCCGATCCGTTCACACGGATCAAACCCCTCCAGCTCAATCGCCGCAATCATCCCGCACTGACGTACCTCTTTGACCCTCGCCAATGACTCAAACCGTTTTAATTCTTGCGCTATAAAAGCGATCGTCCGTTGGTTATTTTCGATTACATTTTCCGATTCGAAAATATCGAGCGTCGCATTCGCCGCCGCACATGCCAACGCATTTCCGGTATAACTGTGTGAGTGCAAAAAAGATCGCGCAGGGTTATACTCACAATAAAACGATCCATACACCGCCTCTGTTGTTAGTACAACTGATAGCGGTAAATAGCCGCCTGTAAGCCCTTTTGAGAGTATTAAAAAATCGGGTGTTATACCCGCTTGTTCACACGCGAACATACTCCCCGTCCGTCCAAACCCGACCAAAATTTCATCCGCGATAAAATGGACTCCATACTCCTCACATAACACTCTGGCTTCGCTCAAAAACACAGGATGATACATCTTCATCCCCCCTGCCCCCTGCACTAACGGCTCTACGATCAATGCTGCGATCTCATCTGAGCGATCTTGGAGCAAACGCTCGAACGATTTTGCTGCTTCGAGTGCCGCTTCGATACTCTGATTTTTCGGTGAGGGTGTCTGAATCGAGCGGATCAGTAACGGCTCATAGGTCTCTTTATACAAGGCGACATCCCCAACCGAGAGTGCCCCCAACGTCTCACCGTGATAACTATCCGAAAGTGACACAAATAACGGCTTCTCTTTCCCACCGTTTTTATGAGAATGATACGACATTTTGAGTGCTACTTCAATCGCACTCGAACCGTTGTCAGCATAAAAACATCGTGTTAGTCCCTCGGGGGAGAGTTTGACTAATCGCTCCGATAATTTTATAATCCCCTCATGGGTAAACCCAGCTAAAATGACATGCTCTAATCTATCCAATTGCTCTTTTACTTTTTGATTGATATAAGGGTTGCAATGACCAAAAAGATTAACCCACCAACTGCTGATAGCATCGATAATACGGTTCCCTTCGAAATCGTACAGATATATCCCCTCCCCTTTGGAAATCGGAATCAGAGGGATTGTCTCATGATCTTTCATCTGGGTACACGGATGCCATAAAACATTCAAATCACGGCTTGAAACCTCTGAATTTCTCATGAAAAACCTTCAACTTTAAATATTGACATGATAACATGCGTTAGGCTTCATCTATTTTCATCCAAGTTTAATGGTAAACTGAATAGAATATCTGAATTTTACAATAGGATCGTTTAATATGATTACTTGGATGCAACGCCATCGAAAATACTTGGTTATCACGATCTGGATATCTACGATTGCTTTTATCGGAGCAGGATTCGTAGGATGGGGACAATACAGCTACGGAGATAAAGCTGGAGCAGTAGCTAAAGTTGGAGAAATTTCTATCACCTCTGCCGAACTCCAAAAAAGTTATTCAACTCTGTTTAACCAATACAACCAACTCTTTCAAGGAAAATTTGACGAAAACCAAGCCAAAACGTTCGGACTTCAACGTCAAGCTCTCCGTCAGTTGGTAAACCAAGCACTCATCCTCAACCTCGCCCAAAGCTATAATTTAAGTGTCACGGATGAAGAGCTTTGGAATATCATCAAGTCCCAACCAGTCTTTTCTAAAGATGGCACATTTGATAAAACGGTATATGCCAATACCCTCAAACAAAACCGATTGACGATCAAAGAGTACGAGGAGTCGATGAAAAAAGAACTTCTCATCCAAAAAACACTTTACCTTTTGGCATCAGGGAATCATCCATTAGAAGAGAAAGCTCTCTCTAGTGCTTTAGGAGTTGCCGATCGTATCAACTACAAAATCCTCACCCCAAATATGATCGATTTAACACCGGATGAAACAACACTAAAAGCTTTTTGGGAAAAACATAAAAATGAGTTTATGAGTGAACCAACGTTTGAAGTAGCTTATGTAACACAAACACCGACTACCACAATCCCTTCGGCAAAAGAGATTCGTAATTATTATGATATGAACCATCAATCTCTCAAAGATCCAAGCGGAAAAATCTTCTCTTTGGATGATGCACAAGGACGTATCATTGCAGCACTAAACGACAAAGCCACTGAAAAAGAAGCTCTTCGTTTATACATAGATTATAAAAAAGGTTCTTTAGATCAAGCTGTTGCCGTGAAAAAAGCAACTGTTACTTCATCTACATCGCCGTTTGATCCGGTATTGACAAAAGAAGTTATGGAACTTAGCAGTACCAAAC
>NZ_JBAQPS010000222.1:0-2206 GCF_049305995.1 Sulfuricurvum sp. | reverse complement strand
GTGTTAGATGCTCATACGCGGATTTAGAATCGATCGTTTGATCGTAGGTGTCACCGACGATAGAAGTACGCATAAGTGCTTCGCGTTCCTCAACACTGATCGGTCCGATATGTGATAGTGGTGGGATGATGAGGGCACGTTGGGTGATACTGGGTGTCCCTTTTTCATCGAGAAACGATATCAATGCTTCACCGACACCGAGTTCCATTAGGGCAGTGTTTTCATCCAAAGCTTCATTATCGCGCATCGTTTCAGCCGCCGCACGTACCGCTTGCTGATCTTTTGGGGTAAAGGCTCGTAGGGCATGGGCGATTCGGTTACCTAGCTGTGCGGCTACTTTTTCAGGGATATCGTTAGGATGCTGGGTAATAAAATAGATCCCAACCCCTTTGGAGCGGATGAGACGGACAACTTGTTCGATTTTTTCAATCAAAACATCAGGTGCATCGTTGAAAAGAAGATGGGCTTCATCGAAAAAGAAGAGGAGTTTAGGTGCTTTGCTGTCGCCCGCTTCAGGGAGAGCTTCAAAAAGTTCCGAGAGTATCCAGAGTAACAACGAAGCGTAGAGCTTAGGGGTGTTCATTAGTTTAGTGGCGTCAAGAAGATTAACCACCCCTTTGCCATCGACACTTTGAATGAGATCGTGGACATTGAGCATCGGCTCTCCGAAGAGCATCTCAGCTCCTTGAGATTCGAGGGAGAGGAGGGCACGTTGGATCGCACCGATCGATGCGGTGGAGACATTGCCGTAACTCAAACTAAGCTCTTTAGCACGCTCTCCGACATTTTGAACCATAGCACGGAGATCTTTGAGATCCAGTAAAGCCAGTCCTTCATCATCGGCGACTTCGAACACAAGATTTAAAACGCCCCCTTGCGTCTCATTCAACCCCATAAGCCGAGAGAGGAGCAATGGTCCCATATCGCTGATGGTTGCACGAACAGGGTGACCGTTTTCTCCCCAAACGTCCCAAAACGTGATAGGGCATTGCTCATAAGCAGCTTCAAGACCCATAAATTCCAGTCGTTCGCTCACTTTTGCGTTGTTTCCGCCGACTGCGCCGATACCGCTAAGATCCCCTTTGATATCACTGACGACACACGGGACACCGATTGAGGAAAAAGATTCGATCACTTTTTGGAGGGTGATGGTTTTGCCGGTTCCGGTAGCTCCGGTGATAAGACCGTGGCGATTCGCCATAGAGGGAAGAAGGGTGAGAAAAGTGTCTTTAACTTTTGCGATGGGGATTAAATTATTCATAGGTTTCATTTATTTTTTAAGCTAAGTTTGGTTTCGATAAGTTGACGATTTTGTATCATTATTGATTCTATTTCTTTGGCATTTTTATCACTATAAAAATGCTTGTTTTGTAACTCACAGTGAGTAGTTACTTCTTGATAAAATTCTTCAAGCGTAGAACCTTTTACTTTTGATGAAGATGCCATTCTGATTTTAATTTTAGGTACATATATAGCTAAAGTTTTTTCAGTAAGTGTATTCATTCGCATATTGACTCATTTGTGTAGATAGTTAAATCTAAGAAAAGCAAATTGTGTACCTAAAATCCTTCGTTCACAACATACCAAAGACGATCCACTTCTTTGTCATCCAAAAAAAGTGTTGATGTGTGGGTATAGAGCCATTCCAACCCTTTTGGATTGATTGATAAAGTATGAGAACAGTTGGTATGTGCGGGTAAAAAAGCCCGAATCAGTGAAATATCATTCTCGATAGGGTGGTCACAGAAAAAACAGTTGAGTTCACGGTGGAGCCGCCCCTCATGATCGAGTAGCCGTACATATGATTCGATGGCGACCCGTTTGGGATTTTGATCGCTCCAGCGAGCCGATGCATCATTTAAAAGGGCGAAATAAAACTTTCCGATCGATTCGGAGTCTTTGAGATGGGGATGAAAGAGGGTAATAAACTGCTGCCATAGCCGAAGTCGTTCATACTCACCCATCCATGAAAAGCCTAAGTGGATAACATCTTTCATTCTCGGGATCGACGATTTCAGGGAATGTTCCGCCTCGTAATCAATTTTGAACCCCATATTGATAGGGCTGTGGCGAGCACCGTAAAAGCGATAAAGGGTCGTTAAGTTTTCTTCGGCTATGGCAGCAGTTTATTACCCTCTTTCATCCCCATCTCAAAGACTCCGAATCGATCGGAAAGTTTTATTTCGCCCTTTTAAATGATGCATCG
>NZ_JBAQPS010000221.1:0-2982 GCF_049305995.1 Sulfuricurvum sp. | reverse complement strand
GGTCTTAGAAGGGGATGAGAGTCCTTCGCCTTTTGGCTTCACAAACTGCCGAAAATCAAAACAGCTTTTTTCTTTTCCACTTTTTTCTTCAACCGTTTTAAATCCAAATCACTTGTTTTTCTAAACGACGTTAAAAAAACCGTCTCTCTTGATGCCGTTGCTTTGAGGGCAAAATAGTATTTTTCCTCTTCGATATGGACAACACCCACCGTTTTTTCGCCGTCTTGTACAACAACATGATGATTCATTACGATGTATGAAAGCTTCATGTAATCAACAATATCCAAATCTCCATGATGGTTTAGATTTTTGATCAAACTAACTTCGCTGACCACCGCATAGGAGACTTTGGCATTGATGGTATCGATAATGATTTGATCGATCATGCCGATAATAAAATGACCGTCATCATCTTTTGGCAATGTATAAAAAAAATGGATGATTTCTGTCTTCATCGATTCACGATTTTATTGTTCAATATCAAAACTCATACATTTATTTTTTGTTTTTTTAGATTATAGCGGAAAAGAGGGAGGGAGGAAATCTAAATTGTATCTTAGATTCCGTATCAAGCCCTGAAGGATTTCCTAAGGTCATACGGGATGACGACGGAAGATATTCCGTTACCCTTCGACAAGCTCAGGACGAACGGGTTTAAGCACTTTTTACAAAGGTATAGAGTGTTTTTGGCTCTATATCTACAGAGCCATTTTTAAATTCTAAACATCCCCACTCTTGATCCACATGAGCGGTATTTGTCTCTTCTTTAGATACGTATTTTGAGATTAACGGCTCGATATTTGCCTCTTTTTGTTCTCCATTTTCAAAAACAAAAAGAAATTGATACCCTGAAATATTTTGTGCTTCTTTTAGTTTCATCTTTTACTCCAATGGTGAAATCGAGTGGAAATTTTGAGTATCCCACATTTCAATCAACTCGCTTTGATGTATTTCAGTCCATTCTCGTACCATTTTACGGCACGTTTTTGGCAAACTTCCCTCAATAATATTTAGATTCACTAGTTCTAAAATCGCTTCAAATTCGCCGTATTTCACATGAATATGTCGCGGAGGATGTTCACTATCGATAAGATACATACGAATAATGATCCCATAAAATCGACTAATCTCAGGCATTTATAAACCTTAAAAGCTTTGTTATTAAATTATTATATCGGAAAATTGGTATGAGGTGTAAAAAATAAAAAAAGGGATTATTTAAAAAGAAAGAAGTGGAGCGGGAAACGAGACTCGAACTCGCGACATTCAGCTTGGAAGGCTGACGCTCTAGCCAACTGAGCTATTCCCGCATCACTGATGAAATTATACTACCCATACCCTTAATCATTTATTTGTTTAGATGCTTGTTTCTGTATAATTCATCCTATTACTTTTATCAAATGAGCCATTTATGAGAACACAACGGATACCGTTCGGCCAGCAAAATCCCGACAAAAAGGATGCCGTCTTTTTAGCCATCTACGTCGATGCGATTTCGCCGTGGCGCTATTTCAAAGACGATATGCAGCACCTCAAATGTCCAGCGTTGATTATGATCGACCGATGGGACGGACGGATGGGGTTCCCCGGAGGGACGGTTAATGCGGGGGAGAGTCTGCTGGATGCACTGGTGAGGGAGATCAAAGAGGAGATCGGGATCACGATCAAGCCCGATAAAGTCCATCCTATCGCAACCCATGAGAACCGTATCGTGACCCACCTCTACGGGCTAAAAGTACTCGAAGTAGAGTTTTTGCACATCTACTACCACATCCTCAACAACTTCTCCCGCTCGATCCTACTGCACGCCTACGAAGAGGGGGATGAGTCACACTTTATGTCAGAGATTACGGGGATCAAGATCGTCCCTTTGATTCAGCATGAGAACAAAGGGATCAAACGTTTCGTCGAAAACGCGTTTGCGGGGGCGACACGAGAAGATTTGGACGTTCTGCTCAAAGAGATATTTCACATCAATTTGGATTAACGAACCCGTTTACCGATAATATCCCCGAAGAGGAGCACATCCTCCAAAATCGCTTTTTCACACAATCCGCCGCTATCAAGATTAATCAACAACTCCCCCTGTGCGCTGGAGAAAATACGGTCATTTAAAATGACCTTCAAAAAATCCCCCTCGTCGAGTTCAAGCGTCTCTTTCATCTCTCTCAACTCGTTCTCTTTCGCAAATGTGACATCGATCCGTCCGTCTTTTCGGTTTCCGCCGATCACATAAAACGCTCTATTTTGACGACTTTTTAGATAGTTTTTGAAATTAAAAAAGAGGGTGAGGACATCTTCGCCCGCATAAAACTCATTGTTGACTTTGTCCCACTCATCGCTTTGGATACTCTCTCTCCAGAGTGTTTTATTGGGATGATCGAAGGTATAAATTTTGGTCGTTTTTTTCGAATCGGTACGGCGGATTTTGATGTATTTTTGGGGGACGAGCACTCCGTTGATGATATGTCCGTGACTCTCATAGGTTTCGATACGGTTGTTGGTGAGGAATTTTGCCACCCCCGTGGTACGGGCTTCAATACGGATGGAGTAGGTATCATCCTCGCGGGTCTCAAAGCGTGCATCGGCGATCCCCATCGTTTGGAATATTCCGTAGGATACTTCATAGGTCGCACTGATGACTTTGGCATTCAGGATTTGAGAAAGCAGCACAAGTACTAAAATGATAGTTTTCATGGTTTAATCCTTTTTATGCCAGCATAATTGCAAATCGTGAATTTTTTGTGGACTATAAACTAAGCAGTAGCGATCCCGCCCCTTTGGATACGATCCCCAGCGGCACTTTGATCCCCTCTTCCATGTGGTCGGCGAAAATGCGGTTGAGCCACACCCGATTGGTCTGCACTTTTTGGAGAATCAGATACTCCTCTTTATCAATCGTGAGGGTCATGTAGGAACCGATAGAGACATTAAGCGGCTGTTTTTCCCCCTCAGGCAAGAGAACAAAAGAGAGCTTTTTTT
>NZ_JBAQPS010000220.1:0-4250 GCF_049305995.1 Sulfuricurvum sp. | reverse complement strand
TAGTGCATCATCCATGCCGCCATGAGTGATCCGCCGCGACTGACGATCCCCATTTTGCGTTTCGCCACTTTGGGCATCGTCTCTAACAAAAAGCCTGCATGGATGGTGAAATAACTCACCCCTTGCTGTGCTTGACGCTCTAGTACTTCGAGCATTACTTCGATACTTAAATCTTCGATTTTATTATTAACGTCGTGCAAAATTTGATAGATAGGAACCGTTCCGATAGGAATTTTAGAGTTTTCGATTACCGCGCGGCGAATCTCATCCAAATCTCCCCCCGTCGAGAGATCCATTGCCGTATCAGCTTTATAGTGTTGAGAGACTTGAATTTTCTCAATCTCCCCTTGAACATCACTGGCAATCGCTGATGAGCCGATATTGGCATTGATCTTACAGCGTGCCGCAATCCCGATTGCCATCGGTTCCAAATTTTTATGATTGATGTTAGCTGGGATAATCAAACGTCCGCGCGCCACTTCTGAACGCACCAATTCAGGATCAAGCTCCTCTACTGCAGCAACGTATGCCATCTCTTCGGTAATAATGCCTTGCTTGGCATAATACATCTGAGTTCGGACGGTATCGTTTTCTCTTTTGTCGACCCATTCAGTTCTCATACTTTCTCCTTGATCTTTAAACAAAAGCTTAATTGGACTTATAAATAAGACCCCCTAAAAGGGGCGTATCTCTTTTAATTTACATTAAAAATTTCAAGAGGATTTAGGAAATGAATCCCCTGATATTCTAGATAGCGTATTAGAATTTATCACAAACAAGATAAAAAAAAGCTTTTTATGTGTATAATTTCGTAACAGTTTTTAAAATAGGATACATTTTGTCTGATTTTACCCTTGTTTTACTTGCTGCAGGTAACTCCAGCCGTTTTAAAGTACCGGTAAAAAAACAATGGCTTCGTATTGGGCATGACCCTTTATGGCTTTATGTTACAAACCGTATCAAAACTTCTCTTCCCAATATAACCATTATCCTTGTAGCTCATGCTAATGAAATTCCTTTTATGACATCTATGTGTGATTTCACTATTATTGCAGGTGGAGAGACTCGACAACAATCTCTTAAAAATGCTATTACACACGTAGAAACGCCGTATGTAATAGTTACTGATATTGCACGTGCTTGTATTAACCCTGATCTTATTTTTCACCTTATTGCTGCTAAAGATTCTGCTGACACCATTGTGCCGGTACTTGATGTTCATGATACAGTGGTTTATAATAATGTCACTATTGAGCGGAATCTTGTTAAACGAATTCAAACACCTCAACTCTCTCGTACCAATATTCTCCGCCGTGCTCTTGAAACTGATATTGATTACACCGATGAGAGCAGTGCTATCGTAGCAATCGGTGGAACACGCCATTTTATCCTAGGAGATGAACATGCTGCCAAAATCACCCATGCTTCCGATATCACGACATTAGAATGCTTACCAGCTCCATCCAATATTGTTTTTACGGGGAATGGATTTGATGTTCACCCTTTTGAAGATGCTAAACCGATGTTCTTAGGCGGAGTCAAAATCGAGAGCCCTTTTGGGTTTAAAGCTCACAGTGACGGAGACGTAGCCATTCATGCTCTCATCGACGCATTGCTGGGCGCAGCATGTTTAGGTGATATTGGAATGCTTTTTCCTGATACCAATAATCTCTACAAAAATATTGATTCTAAAGAGCTTTTACAGCAATGTGTTTTAAAACTTCATCAATTTGGTTTTGAAATCACTCATGCAGATATTACCATCATTGCTCAAACTCCAAAACTTTCCCCTTATAAAGAATCCATAAAACATACCCTTGCTTCCCTACTTCATATCCCTAAAGCACGTGTAAATGTCAAAGCAACCACTACCGAGCATCTTGGATTTATCGGACGCGAAGAAGGAGTCGGCGTGATCGCAACCGCATCAGTACACTATTTTGATTGGAAAAATGGATGAATATACTCATTATCGAAAACGAGATTTATCTCGCACAAAGTATCGCGTCTAAACTAAGTGACCTAAGTCATAATTGTGACATTTCCAGTTCTACCAAAGAAGGGCTCCGTGGTATTCCCTACGACGTGGTTCTTCTCTCGACCAATATCAGCGGTCAAGATATCTACCCTGTGATCGAATCGTATAAAAATGCCGTCGTAATCTTAATGGTGAGCTATGTGAGTAATGATACCGTTTCCAAACCACTTGCTGCAGGTGCTAAAGATTACATCCTCAAACCATTTATGATTGAAGAACTCATCCGTAAAATTCAACATTTTCAAAATCATGAACGTTTACGCCGTCAAAATCAAACCTATGAACGTTATTTATCTCATACGTTTAATGCTATCAATGTCGATGAAGATTTAGATAAAACAGAACTTCCTCTATTCATTTGCAGCGGATATCAAAAATATGCCGATGCTTTTGCTTTTCGCTATGCTGCGCATCATGATAAAATGCTCCAATTTATCTCCCTCTCTTCGGCTAAAGCATTTAGCGACATCGCAGCAGTTGGAAATAATTCTACTTTATTTATCACCGATTTTCAAAATCTCAAAAAAAGTGATCATAAACCGTTTTATGAACTGATTACAGGAAAAGCATGTATCGTTTCAAGTACTGACTATATAGATAATCCTCCCTTCAAACTCATTGAGATAGAAAGTGAAAATCATCTTTTTGATCAAGGAGAAATTTTGCCGATCGAAGAGTATGTCAAATATATTATGATCCATTTCCAAAATCGCTTTCCCGATACGGAACTCTCTAAAAAATTGGGTATTTCACGTAAAAGCTTATGGGAAAAGAGAAAGAAATATGGTATCGTCAAGAAAAAATAAAGCACTTTTTATTGACCAAGAGGCTGTTTCCGCCCTTATTTTGCTCAAATCCGGAATGTTAGCCCCTGTCAACCGTCTCATGAATGAAAATCAAAGCAAAGAAGTATTATCGAGCGGGATGTTTCAAGGTCAAACATTTCCGTTTCCTCTAATCCTATCTCCTAATGGAAAAGTAAATGAGACGATCCTTGTTTCAGCCAAAAAAGGGGAAACTCTCGATCTTATGTGCGATAATCTACTCGTTGGTGAATTAGTAGTAGATGAAATCTACCCAATTGATCCACGTGAACGATTACGTCAAATTTATGGTACAGAAGATCTCTCCCATCCAGGTGTCAATGCAACTCATAAACGACTTGGAAAATACGCTATTTGTGGTGATTATTCTATCGATCTCGCTCCTGTTCAGTCAATTCAAACTATGATCAAACAAGCAAAAGAACAAACTGGAGCAATACATATAACGGCTTTATTTATGGCAGCGAATCCTCTTCACCGCGCCCATGAACGTTTTATCCGTCAAAGCTTAGAACGCACTGATCTTGTCATCATTTTTCTCCTCAAACCGTACAATAATGCCAATTTAGATTATGAACTTCGATACCAAATACTCCAATATTTTGTTGAGAACTTTCTTCCTCGCAATCGCGTTATTATCGTACCCTTAGAGAGTAGTTATATTTTTGCCGGTAGTAACGAGGTTATTCTCGATGCAATCGTAGCAAAGAACTACGGATGTAATCGTTTAGTTATCGGTCAAAATCATGCCGGAATCGGGATGTACTACGATCACAATGCCAATAAATCAATTATTGATCAACTTATCGGAATTGATATTGAAGTAAGTATTGCTAGCGAATATGTTTACTGCAATCAATGTAAAACGCTCGTAAGTGTCCAAACCTGCCCCCATGGACACCACCACCACATCTCATACCATTCTGAATCAATTTTAGAGTTAATGCAGCAAGGACTCCTTCCCCCTGCTGTTCTTGTACGTAAAGAGATATCCGCTATGATTGTCGCCACTCTCTATCCAAACCGATTTAAAAATTTGGCCAAACTTTATTATGATATTATGCCTGTCAATGGTCTACTCGAAGAACATAGTGAAAAAGATTTTTACGTTGAACTGATGCGCCTCTACCAGACGACTTCACTTACATAAGGAAATAAATGAATTGGTTTTTTCTCACCGTCGGATACAGCGGTCTCTCACCGAAAGCCCCCGGAACGATGGGAACTATCGCTTCCCTCCCATTGGGAATCGCGATACTCCTCTTTCTCGGACCGCAAACCCTCTTTTTAGCCACGATTCTGATCACTCTGGTCGCGATTAAAGCTATAAATAAACATGAACATATCTCTAACGAACATGATGACAGTCGTATCGTTATCGATGAACT
>NZ_JBAQPS010000219.1:0-2930 GCF_049305995.1 Sulfuricurvum sp. | reverse complement strand
GCTCGATATTTTGATATTGTGCTTGGTATTTTTGATAATCAAGTGCTAGTTGTTTGGTGATGGTTTGGGTATAAATTTTGATTTTGAGATAGGGGTATTTGCTAAAGAGGGTAAAAACACTATCGTCGATGTAGTTGTCGATCAGTACGATTTCTTTTTTTGCACTTTTTAACAAATCATTGACGAACGCATACGCATCGTAAATCTGTCCGTCGTAGAAAATACCTTGTTTTGGTTTTTGATTCCTCTCTTCTAAAGCATTTAAGACTTGCTCTATTTTGGCATCTGTTTTGATTTCGTAAGTAAGCTGTCTTTTTTCAAGTGTTTCAAATTTTTGAAATAAATTTGCATTATTAGAGATAAATCGTTTCATATTTACAAATGTTTTGATGATTTGTATGCTCATTTCAATTGCTGTTTGGCTTTTGAGTACGGCACTAAGCATTGAAACACCTTGCTCGGTGAATACAAAAGGCATTTTTCTAAGTCCCATTGTTTCACTATTGGATGTCGCAAATTGAGATATCCAATTTTCAAGCTCCTCTTTTGTCATCTGGAACATAAACTCATAGGGAAATCTCTCAATATTTCTTTTGACTTGTTCATTTAATCTTCTTGTCTCTACACCATAAAGTGCCGCCAAATCTCTATCCAACATCACTTGATGCCCTCGAATGGTGTAGATTTTATTTGAGATGCTGTCGGCGGTAGTCAAGTCATTCATTTATCTAGCTCCTTCTGTTTTCAGTTGTCTCAAAATTTGCAATCTCTGCTTTTAGACTATGGAGCTTCGCTTGATCAGCTCGAAATTGCGTCCCGACAATACTTTTGTCTTTATCTTTTACGCCGAAAATGAGCCATGCTTCATCATGCCCTTTTAGGTTCGCTTCGTTTGATAATGCACTAAAATATTTTCCTAAATCGTTAGAGTCGAAATTATTTTTCGCCTCTTTAAACTCCAAAACTTCGGTTTCAAAATTTTGAGATAAAAAGGTCTTTAACTGCGTATCGATATCAATCATATGATTTGTCCTCGTCAAAAATAGCTTTGATATTTCCATTTTTGTTTTGATAGATGAGAATGTCACTCATGATATCCCTTTGAAAAGGTTTGATGTAGGTGACATCGACGATATTTAGCATTTACTAAACCTTTTTATATTTTTCGTTGTAATTTCAATAAAACTTGAGTATAATTTCTGCATTGGATTGCAGATTGGCGATCGGCTTCAAGCCTCAGAGGATTCTCTGGGGCTTTTTGCTTTTTATGGATATACTTTAAGCCCCACACCTTCAACTCTCCCACTATCTGATTTATGAAATTTGTCTTTTAGTACATCAAACGCTCTATTGGTCTGTTCAGGTTTGAGTACGCTTAACCCTATCGGTCGAGCTACCAAATCAGCCAGTTGCAAACCTGCGGAATTGCTCATTTTATTGGCTAAAATGATTTCAAAAGGGAAGCGTACATTTTTAAAGTTGTGCCCGTCACATACTCTGCGAAACTCTAATTCCAATTCCTCATCTTCGTTTTTCCCTCGTTGTTCTACTATGATATGTGTCATTTTGGTGTGTTCATTTTTCGACTCCAAAAATCGATAGGTTCGCTCCATGCAATATTTTAGAGCGATATCGTATGGGCTATTCGTATGGCTGAATAGTTTATCTTTTTGTATAACCGTCGCAATAATCGTAAAATCTTCCTCATAGATGATTTGTGTCAATTCATCTAAAAAAGACTCTTTTTTCTCTTTTGAATTGAGGATTTTGAACCAACCCTTATCCCTCCGAATCTCGTTTTCATGGAGTACCACCATATCGTGACCGAAATGTTTAAACTTGAAATCTTTGAGTTTTAAAACCGCACTTTGTGAATACTTCTCTTTTTCAAAAATACAAAAAGCCAAAACAAAAATAGGGAAATCTTTATTGATAGACGTCAGTGAATGATCGCCACTTTCATCGACATAAACAATGTAGTTGCTGAAATTCATTTTGCTTCCCTATTCATCATTACAGCAAGCCCACGTATAGTATGGATTTTATTTGAGATGCTATCGGCGGTAGTCAAGTCATTCATTTAAATCTCTCCAAATTTTTTAAATTTACCCCAATATGATACATCTGCGTACTATCAAAATTTACACTATGCATTTTTTGCATATTGCTTTTTTCATCCATTTCTCTAGTTCCCTTGATTTTGAACTGTCGTAAAATTTGCGATAGTTACTCCATATTTTGCCAAGTTTCTATCCAACATTGCGGTAAGCCCTCGGATGGTGTCAACGATATTTTGCATCTATTTTCCTTTTAAGTTGTCTTTAAATTGTCTAAATAATCGTCTAAAACCGTCTAAACTTTTTTTGATTTAGACAATATCCAGTCATACCCAACTGTTTCGATCATACCGCTTGTTCTAAGCTTTTGCAGAGTGTTTTTTACTTTATTTTTCTTTTGTTTTTCGTCTAAAATATCCGGTAATTTGTCTAATAGTAATTTTTCAAAATCGGTTTTTTTAGCCTTTCCAAACTTCGTTAAATATTTAATTATCAAAGCTTGATAGTGTTCATCGTTAATGCCCTGCATCTTGATATACTCATCTTCTTGATTGGTGTGCTTGGCCACATTGGAAGATATATGAAGATTCGGTCTTTTCCCTTCGATGAGATTTTTAGCTTTTAAAATTTTTGATTCATTTGCATTTAGAGTATGTCCTTTTTGTACTTTATCCAGTAAAATGATCTCTTCGAGCGACAGATCAGGCATACTCGAAAGTTTTGAAGCATACTTCACATCAAGCACTTTCCCCTCGATAGTCACTTTTACAGATTCATTGCTTAATTCATATTCAGGAAGTGGAAAAAACTTGTTTTTTTGGATCATAAACATCTTTTTGATACCACTACCTATAGTATCGATAAGATTTAAAT
>NZ_JBAQPS010000218.1:0-2631 GCF_049305995.1 Sulfuricurvum sp. | reverse complement strand
ATCTTTCCCTTTGATTAAATGAGGAGCTAATGCTATTTTGAATCCAAGCTCATTAATAGCAATCGGCTCATTGGTACGATCTAATATTTCACCTCTTACTGGTGCAAAAAATTCTGTTTTAATACTATTGTTTTCCGAAAGTGTTTCATAATATGCATTAGATTGGACTGAGAGATGAAAAACCCTGACCAGTAATCCAACCCAAATAAGAATAAAAAATGAGAGTAAAATACGAATCTTCATACGAGTGTCGCAATCACTAAAAATTCAACAATTATATATAACCCAATATGCCAATCAATCGCTGGAGGAACTAAAAGAAAAACACTATTGGCAATAGTCATGGTAATCCAATATCCGGGATAAGCGAGCCCTATAAAAATGGCTCCAATGCATAAACGGCATTGAATCAATTGTTCCAATTTTGGAAGTAGATAAAGAGATAAAATTGTAAAAAACAGAATAGTACTCCCAAACCAAAATCCTTTTTCAGCTTCAAATATCAATAGCATCACCGATACCACAATCAATCCAAATAAATCATGTCGATTTAAAGCATGATAGTAAGCAAAAAACAAAATTCCAAGTAAAGGTGGCAATAAAAGATACATACTGCTAAGACTAATATAAATAATGAATAAGCCGACTAAAAAAAGTTGGCTTATAACGTTTTGATAAGAGAAACTTCGTTGCATATCGGAAAATGTTTACACTTAATACAATCAGCCCAAATTTTATGTTCAGGAATTGACTCTTTAGGAATTTCAATAAATCCCAAACGTTCAAAAAAGCGTTGTTGATACGTTAATGCTAAAACCTCTTTAAGACCTAAACCACGCCCTTCCTTACAAGCGTTTTCTACTAATGTACTACCGATATTTTGACCGCGATATGCTGTGTCAATAATCATGGATCGTAACTCAGCCAATGTTGGAGAATGGATATGTAATGCGACGAAACCGACCAATTTCTCCCCATCCATAGCTAGAAAGTAGGAACGGATATTCGTTGCAATTTCATCATTACTACGTGCTAAGATAATACCAGTTTCTATCTCTGGTGCAACAATTAGTTGCATTGCAGGTATATCAAGTAACGTTGGTTTTTTATACGTAATACTCATGCATCATCGCTTTTGAGTAATCGATAGAGATGCTCAACAATTTTATCGACACCGCGACGTTTTGAATTCGATACCATCAATGCACCCGGAAATCGTTTTTTAAGTTCACCCAGCTCTTTTTGGTTTAGTTTGTCAATTTTAGTAAAAATGGTCACAATAAACTGTTGGGGTGTACAAATCTCCTCTAAATATTGAGCCACCGAACGATCGATTTCCAAATCAGGATGACGGCAATCGATTAGATGGACATAAACACGGATTTGTTTCCGTTCAGAAATGAAGTTTGTAAGATTGCTTTCCCAATCGGTTTTGAGTGATTTGGCAACTTTCGCGTATCCGAATCCCGGTAAATCAACGAATTTTGCGCTCAGACGTTCATTCGTTTCTCGATCGGCAAATACAACGTCAAAATAGTTAATCAGTCGTGTTTTTCCCGGAGTAGCCGAAACTTTTGCCAATGATTTGCGTTGCGTCAGCGTGTTTAACAATGAGCTTTTTCCCGTATTGGAGCGGGCCATAAACGCCACTTCGTTTTGATACTCATTTTCCGGTGTTAAACGGATGTTTGGAGCCGACGTTACAAAGAAAGAATCAATAATTTCGATCATTTAGCAGGACTTTTTGGTTTTGATTTTTTATCTTCTAAGGTAAATGTCATTACGACAGGCTCATTATTGTCACTTTCTGCCGAAGCATGACCATGTACCGTATTCACAACAACCTTATCCCCTTTTACACGACGATAATCATCGATGCGGATCAAATCCACTTTTTTGAAAAACTGGTATTCACTCTCATTGGGGAGGTAGATTGCCGTTTGTGATTTCCCTTTGTATTTTTCACCTAATTCGGTTAGGATATAAAAGGAGACATCCCCTTCAGCAAAATATTTGGTTGGTTTATTCGCTTTATCGGTATAAATTGTCACTTTAGAAGCGTTAAGCTCATCAGCGCCTTTAGTCACTTTTACATTTCCGGTAAATACCGATACACCCTTTTGCTGATCCGCTTTAAAACTGTCCGAGATAACTTTTAATTCCTCAGCATGAAGCAAAGAGAAGATCACTGGAGCTATAAATATAAAAAATCGTATCATTATTATTTTCCTATTCTAATTGGTAGCTTACACGTACGTGATTAGCAGATACCGTATCGTTTTTATTATCGTAATGCAATTGCTTCCCATCGATACGATTACTCTTTTTGGTAATTATAAACGCACTTTGAGTTTGGATTACCGAGGTGTCTGTATTGTATTTTCCTTCATTCGAGTGAAACTCCAAACCGTCTTCCCGAGCGTAATGGACATTTCCTTTAAGCTTGATCTCGTTGCTACGGTAATCCAAATTATTCGATTTGAGGGATTGAAATAAAGATTGCGTATTATCACTAAATTTTGCTGATGTTACCGTATAACTCTCATCAAATTTTTTTCCCTCTTTCCCTTCTAAGACATGTTCAATCCCTTTATGGGAAATTTCATATAACGCAAAGGAAAAGAGCTCTAT
>NZ_JBAQPS010000217.1:0-11833 GCF_049305995.1 Sulfuricurvum sp. | reverse complement strand
TATTAATACTGGATGAAAAATATTTTCCATTATCATATTGGATTAACTCAGTTGAGCCTCCACCAATATCAGCTAATATGAATTTTCTAGGAGTTGATTTTATTATTTTAAGGCGATAAAGAACAGCAGTTAATGTTAAAAATGCCTCTTTTTCTGCATCAATCACGGTAAAAACAACTCCTGTAGCAACTTTCAGTGATTGAATAATTTCTACTCTGTTAGATGCTATACGCATAGCCGCTGTTGCATAAGCGACAATTTCATGAGATGAAAAATCAAATATTTTTTTTGCTTCTTCAATTGCTCCAATAATCCGTATTAATGCAGCATCCCCGATTTTTTTATCTGCATACAGTGATTCGGCTGTTTTAACAATTTTTTCAAAATTATTACCCCACACAAAACCGTCAAATTCAATAAAACGAATTGTATTGGACCCCAAGTCAATTGCAATCATGAAATGCAAATATCCTTGACCCAAATAGATGGAGTCCATGTTTCTATTGAGCCTTGCTTTAATGTTTCAAGATCGATTTTTGATGCATAATGGCTTTTAAAATAGTCAACAACTCCCATAATACCCTCATCAATTCCAAACATACCTATATATTGTTGAATCCCTTTCTCGATCACTTCTTGAGATACTTTGTCACGCAGTTTTTGTTCTAACTGAACACAATACACCTGAGTCATTATGCTAGCAATTGCAGCATATTTATCAGTGATTGAAAAATAGGGTTCAAAAATAGCAAGTGTTTCAGATGCCATCCCTTTTGCAGCAATACGTTGCGCTTGATCTACTAAGAGATTCCATTGGCGTTCTAAAACTTGAGCTTCGGGAGTCTCATACAATAAGGGATATGAACTAAGATAGGAGAAAGCATTTGCAAGATTATTCGATGAAATTGCATCAAAAAAGAGATGCTTCACACGAATAGTATCTGCCATTTCTTGGGCTTCCAAAGCATAATCAGGAAAAGCACTTAAAATTTCACATGCCTTACGCGCTGATGCATAATCACCTTGCATATACCCCTTTTGTGCTTGGGTATACAGTTTATTGGCATAATCTATAATCGAGTTATATTCTGAAAACTCTTTTAAAAATGGGTGCATTTTAATTAAATCAAAAAATTTGACAAAATCACGAGCAGCAATAATTTTTTTCATGTATTCATACATTCGACGTTGTTCAAAAAGTTGTTGAATTAATACTGTTTTTTCGGATATTCCTCGATATTGTGTTAAAAGTTGACGTGCTTGATCATCACCATTAGGTGTTAATATTAACTCTTGTGCTTTCATAAAAAGTTTTTTCCAGCGTATTTCCATTTTACGATAAGGTTCAGTATCTTGAAATGCAGGAAATTGTTTAGCCTGAGAATACGCAAGAGCAAAACGCCCTTCCTGTACATAGGTTTGAAATTGAGCATATTTTTCATACGCACGTAAAATTTGTGTGATTAAGGCATTTTTTTTAGGAATACCGGTGAACATATCCAAAAGCTCTTTAGCTTTCAGTTTTTCATTTTTTTCTAAATACAATCGTGCTTTTTCAAATACATCTGCCCATACACGTTCAACCACCTCATATGGTTTTGAATAGAAAAGCATCGGATTTTCTTCTAATGCATCATAAAAAACTTTATATCGGCGTTCCCGAATCATTTTCATGTATTCATCATCATCTCCTAAAAGAGAATAAATACGAACACTTCCCTCAGCCGTTCCAATAGCCAAGCGAAACCCTTCTGGAATCAAAGCTAAGGATGTAACTGACTCAGATATTTTGATATAACGCTGTTTGATTTGCTCTAAAGTGTGCAAATCATATAATCCTATAGAACCTAGTTTAGTAGCAATAAAAGCAAATTTCTTATCCTGACTAACAGTCATTGTAGTAACTTCATCATTCATTTTAGTAAGACGTTTGATCATTTTTCCGTTACGCATATCCCAAATGATGAGTGTCCCCTCTTTATCGACGGAGAGTATTCGCGCTTCAGGCAAAAATTGAATTTTCATAACTGCACTGGTATGCCCACGCAATTTAAGTGGCTGTTTCATAGTTGCTAAATTGAGTAAATTAATGGTGCGGTCATAACTTCCTGTAGCAATCCATTGCCCGTTATCATTAAAAGCAACCGTAGTAATAAAGTCTGCATGCGGTGGCATCGAAAAAGCTAGACGAGCCGTTTTTAACACCCATGCAAATGCTTTTCCATCTTGTCCGCATGTAACACAATATCTACCGTTAGGATCTACGCCGACACTTTCGATTTCTCCTTGATGACGTCCAACTTTATACAATAGCTCTTTTTTGGTAACACTAAAAACAGCGGCTTTATTCGTACCTGGAAGCATTGAAATAGATATTTTGCCATCAGGAGTCATATCAACATGAGTACCAATAATACGTTCATGCATAATATTACTTTTAAACCCGCCGGCTACCGCATAGTTGGTTAAATCTATAATTCGAAGTGCATTTTGAGCATCAATTATTCCCAACTTATTATCATCAAGTGCCTTTAACATGAGAATGGGAATTTTAATATTAAATGATTTTAAAATATTCATGCCTACTCCACTTAATGTTCTTCACTGCTAAGATAACGGTATTCTTTCAAAAGTGCTCGAATTTCATTCTGATGTTCTTCACCTTTTGTTTCTAAATGAATCATGACATTAGCATCTCCATACGCTAAAGTCGTCGATGTACGATCATATGCTATATGAACGATATTAGCATTGAGATCTTGTAGCATTCGAGTCAGTTGCATTAGGGCACCAGGTTTATCTACCAATGTTACCGTCAATTTCATTTTACGTCCCGATTTAATAAGCCCTTTTTCAATAATAACTGATAGAAGTGTAACATCCATGTTCCCGCCACTCAGTACGATAGCGACTTTTTTACCTTTTAAATCTGACAATTTATCGTGTAGAACCGCAGCAACACCGACGGCACCGGCGCCTTCAACAACGAGTTTCTGACGTTCCAATAAAAATAAAATAGCATTAGCAATCTCTTCATCGTCTACGCTTACGATACGATCCACACTTTCTAAAATATGTGCAAGTGTTACTTCTGAAGTATCACGTACCGCAATTCCGTCTGCAATGGTTCGTACTGAAGTGCTATCGATTGCTTTTTTGGCTTCAAATGACTCTTTCATTGCAGGAGCACCTACAGCACTGACTCCGATAATCTCTGTTTTAGGTGAAAGTGCTTTAATCGCTGAAGCCATACCGGAGATTAACCCTCCCCCGCCAACGGGAACAACGATAGCATCCAAATCATTCATTGCCTCAATCATTTCGATTGCAATTGTCCCTTGTCCTGCCATAACCGCTTCATCTGCAAAAGGGTGGACAAACACCATTTTATGCTCTTGCCCGTACATAGATGCATACGCATATGCTTCATCATAGTTGCTGCCAGCTAAAATGACCTCAGCACCGTAATAGCGGACACCATTTATCTTTGTTAAAGGAGTGGATTCAGGCATAACAATCAATGCTTGAATACCAAAAATCTGCGCTGCCATTGCGACACCCTGCGCATGATTTCCTGCACTCGCTGCAATCACACCGCATGAGCGTTCTGTATCGCTCAATGACGCAATTTTATTATACGCTCCACGGATTTTAAATGCCCCAGTAACTTGAAGATTTTCTTTTTTAAGATAAATTTCTATACCTGATTGTTCGCTTAATCTAGGAGCATAAGCAAACGGAGTCTCTACTACCGTCTCTTTAATACGTTCATGTGCTTGATAAATAGTAGTTAAATCAATCAAAAATTCCCTTTATCCATTTATGAGTCTATGTTCGACCATACTACAATGATTTTGAACGACATATAACCCTGATTTCTTTGCTTTTTCAGCTGCTTTATTGTTTACAATTCCTTTTTGTGCCCAAAATACTTTTACATCACCGCGTGCGATACACGCATCAGCAATTGTATCCAAAGCATCCGGTTTACGGAAAATATTAACCATATCGATTGCAAACGGAATCTCCTCAATAGAACGATAAACTTTTTCTCCTAAAATCATATCTTCTTTTGGATACACCGGAATAATGATATATCCGACATTTTTAAGATATTCTGCAACGCGATAGCTGTCTTTTGTCACATCCGGTGAAAGCCCTAGAATAGCGATCGTTTTTACACTAGCAAAAATAGATCGTATTTCATCGTTTGATGCATTTACGGTAGGAAATTCACATTCCATAAACACTCCTTTATACTAAGTAACCTATTATACCAAAATCTTTATACACCTTTGAAAATGCTCCCAGTTATAGACCTAAAATTTTCTTCATCAATAAAAATAATTATGAAGCAAGATTCCAAATCTATTCACCATATTGGAAATGACGAAAATTAGTTAAGTATAGCAGATTAGATTAGACGTTTATGGTAAAATTCCATATTAATTTTACACCTAAGAGAGCAAAAATGGAAATTTTAGAGACCGAATCAGCATTTAAAGCATGTGTTCAAGAGATTCAAAACACCACAGGATACAAAAATCCCCTCGCATTCGGTATCTGTCGTGTCGATTTCGGTCAACTTGATAGCGATAAAATCCTCCAAGCGACCTATCCGCACATCAACTGGAACGAGAACTTCGGCAGTGCGGCGATTTTTATCCAAAGTGCTCAAGAGCAAGGATTCGAGATTGATTTTAATGCGGATGAAGTGATCTTTCCCGTAACACTAAAATTTTTAGAGGGGTGTTTAAATGCATTTACCCCTTACTCTGATGAAGCGTATGGCGATGCACATAAAAATATCCAAGTAATCTCAGCCCTCTACAATCAAATCAAAGAGCGCGGTATGCGTGATGGTGAATTTCGTCTCGTCATCCTTTTCAACGATGTTGCTTGCACGAGTGTTGAGGGAACCTACCTCAAACTCTACGCCCTCTCTACCTCGAAAGCGGCTCTTCGCTCGCTTAACCTTAACGGTGCGTTCGGTGCATTACACAATGTTGCATGGTCGGACGGTCAGCCAATCGAACTCGAATGGCTCCGTGAAAATGAGATCGAACTCAAATTTGCCAATGAATATCCGAAAATTGATTTCGTCGATAAATTCCCTCGCTATCTCCAACACATCATCCCTGCGAATAACACTCGCGTTTTGGACGATTCAAAAGTCCGTTTCGGAGCACAGCTCCATGCAGGAACGACGATTATGCCGGGTGCAAGTTATGTGAACTTCAATGCCGGTACTACAGGTGTGAGCATGGTTGAGGGACGTATTTCGAGTTCTGCGGTTGTGGGTGATGGCTCAGACGTGGGCGGAGGGGCTTCTATCCTCGGTGTTCTCAGCGGAACGGACGGAATCCCGGTTACAATCGGTAAAAATACTCTACTCGGTGCCAACTCGGTAACGGGTATCGCATTGGGTGATGGGTGCATCGTTGATGCTGGGATCGCTGTTTTAGCGGGAACCAAATTTGCGGTTAGTGCCGAAGAACTTGCTAAAATCCAAGAAGCGAATCCATCTAAAGCCCTCAGCGGTACAAGTTTCAAAGGGAAAGATTTGGTAAGTCTCAACGGTATCCATTATCGCCAAGACTCTACAACAGGACAACTGCTCATCCGCCGCTCAACTCGTGAAGTTAAGCTTAACGCTGATTTACATTAATTCTAAATCACTTTTTGGGCAATGTTAGGTTCATTACTCGATACGCGAGGCTAAGTTTTTAAAGCGATTTCTTCTTTGGAGAAGTCACTTTCATACTTCGTGTCAATGTAGTTGGCATATGTGTAAAGATATTCATACTCTCAACACGTGAAAGTAGTCTCATTGATGGATCAAAATTTTCGAGTTCATAACCGAGATCCAAAGTGGTAATAACTGTTTTACCGATAATATGCCGCCCTTTATTTCCTTCTTTATCAATCGTACGAATGCCCCAAATATTGTGTAATATTAGTATATTATCTTGATAGGTTCCAATGTAGAGAACAACATGTCCTTTAAGGTATATAATAGTCTCAAAGGGAATGGCTTTTTCTTTGATTAAGATAAGCTTTTCATCATTAGAAAGCCCCTCAAAAGATATCACTTCTCCTTTCTTCGCTTGTGCAGATGAATTTCGCGGTAGCCAAATCCCAAAAGGAGTCATCATATCGCGTATCATTGATGAACAATCCCTTTCACCATACATTCCACCCCATCCATAAGTATTTTTCAATAAATGTGCGCCGATCAAAATTAAATCTTTTTTGTTGAAGCGACTTATACCGATATGGGCAGAAGCTTGAGGAACCAATAATTCTTTACTAGAGGTATTTGAATCGATTGTTTTAACGATATAGTACTCTCCTTCGATTCGTTCCAATGGCAGAACCATTCCGATACGAGAATGAACAGTGTATTGATTAGAGAGAGTGTAAAGAGGTATATTATCTTCGAGTAAAAAAACTTTTTTAGCCTGTTTAAAATTTTGTACTGTTTGATCATCAACGACGGTAATTCCATCTGATCTGACCCATCCGGATACATTATTGCTAAAAATATAGCTCCATGCACCATCTTTACTCAAATGAGAAATAAATATAGGTTCATTGTAGTGCAAAGTACTATTTTGAAGTAGATCAAATGGATATCCTTCCCCTGGAAGGGCAGGATTTTTATACAAAGGCTTATCTGTAGGAAAAGCTCGGATATCCAATGTTTTCAAAGCAATTCCCTTTGTATTGATCGTTCCATACATTTCAAAATTGCTATTCTCACGGATTTGTTCAAACCAAAGCGAAGGAATAGGTCTAAGATTACTTCCATATCCTCCTCTGAAAGCACGGAGAGGCCATGTGATTTCTTGAATCTTTTGGGGAGGAATAAGATAATCCCATGCCGCGAAATAACGTGATTCAAAATTGTTTTGTATTTCGTAAAATATTTCTCGATCATTAGCATTTTGTTCGACATAGGGGAGAACTGATTGCTCAAATCTCTCCAAGTCATTAACTTTTGGAGTGTATTCAGGAAATTTGATTTCTAGGTTTTTGGGAAGCGAACAGCAAAAAATATTGCTACTATCCGTCTTATTATTTTCGAAATAAATAAGACTAGGAGGAGAAAGTTTGAGTGGTGACGGTGGAATTGGAGTGTGATTACTACACCCTCCCAATGTTAATAAAAATCCACTCATCCACAGCGTTATTTTCATTTATTTATCTCACTTTTATTCTATTCCGCCGAAACGCCCCACAACCCTACCTATAATTTCAACTTCATCTCTAGAAGTTACATAAGTAGGATAGTCTTTATTATCTGAAATAATATCGAGTTTCCCATCAATTCGAACTTGAAGCCGTTTTATAAATAACCCATGTTCCGTTCGAATCGTAAAAATACCACCTCGACTTATATCACTTTTTGAACGATTTATGAAAATAATATCGTTATAGCTAAATGTTGGTTCCATTGAATCGCCTGAAACATTGATTGCTTCAATATGGCGTAACTCTTTTTCTCCACCCAAAGAGAGGACAAAATTCTCTTCTAACATCAACGGTTCATACGAGAGTTCGTCATTTTCCGCCCCTCCCCCGGCCGAGGCGCTCACCGATGAGAAATAACGTACCATGTAAAAACGGTTGGTTGGTTCAATTAAGCTTTCTGGAGATTGATTGTACAACAACCAGTTAATAGCAATAGAACGTTTGGCACAAAAATCAAGAAGCTCATTGAATGGAATTTTATTACGCTTTTTCATCGTTGCAAAATTCATTTGAGAAATATACAGCAAATCTGCTACATCTTTATCAAATACTTTTTTATCAGGGAACTCTGATGAGACAATATCTTTGATGGTTTCAACAATATCACTAAATGTTTTCATACTGAAATCCTTTTACAATATCTAATTAAGAATTGTAAGTATTATGACACATAAAAGATATAAATATTGCAAATTGACATATTTTTTAGATTAATTTTAAAAATATTTTACGATTTGCCTAATTAAAAGTTTACTCAAGGAGTTGACAATGGCACAAGTAATTCGTAAAGCAAATAGTTGGATGGATCGTTTCGAAATAAAAATGGGGATTTGGGCAGAAAAACTGTTTTAGGAGCATTGCTCAGTTTCTGCATTGTTTCCATGTTCTTCTTTTATTTTATCCAGACGTGCCAAATGATAGCCACGGAAAATATAGACTAAAAATAGGACAAAAAGAACAATAATTAGCGTATCAATAATCTCAAGCATACTACATACCTTCTTTATAGGTGTCAAAATTTTGTTTGATTCCTTCGTAAAGGATAATTCCTGTACTAATAGCGAGATTAAGGCTACGTCCCTCTTTCGTCATTGGAATCGTCATGCATTGATCCGGATAGCATTCTAATATCTCGCTGGGAATACCGGATATTTCACTACCGAAAAAGAGATAATCTCCCTTTTTAAAAGTTATCTTAAAATAAGGTTTATCGGTTTTAGTTGTTGCAAAATAGTATTTTTGGCTTTCAGGATGTGCATCTAGGAAATCATCAATATTTTCCCAAATATGTAAATCAATTTTATGCCAATAATCAAGTCCGGCACGTCGAACTGCTTTTTCATCAATATCAAACCCAATTGGTTTGATCAAATGAAGTGATGTCCCAGTATTAACACATAGCCGCCCGATAGCACCTGTATTGTTTGGGATTTGAGGATGAACTAAAACGATATGAAACATTTAGAAAATGATCGTTTTGTTGGCATGCACAAAGATACGATCCTCCAATGCTAACTTAAGTGCTTTAGAAAGGACAATTTTTTCAACATCTCGCCCTTGTCGCTGCATCTCTTCCCAACCGTGTGCATGATTGACATGGATAACGTCTTGAGCGATTATTGGTCCCTCATCCAAATTGTTATTTACAAAGTGAGCCGTCGCTCCAATAATTTTTACCCCGCGTTCATACGCTTGTTTGTATGGATTTGCCCCGATAAATGCAGGGAGAAACGAATGGTGAATATTGATGATCTTGTCTTCATACGCTTTGACAAAACGGGGTGTCAAAATACGCATGTATTTTGCCAGTACCATATAATCAATATCGCCGAGTTCTGAGAGCTGAGCGAGAACACGTCTTTCATGCTCATCACGATCACACCCCTCATGTGATACCGTATAAAACGGGATGTCAAATTTTGAGACAAGCGGTTCAAGTAGATTGTAGTTAGAAACAACGCCTACAATATGGCAATCGAGTTCTCCTGCTTCATAACGGATCAAAATATCACCCAGTGCATGGGACTCTTTGGTTGCCATCAAAATCACCCGTTTTTTACGGGGAGCGATTACATCAAGATGAGCATGATCAGGAAGAACTTCTAAAAGTTCTTGTTTAAGCGCAGATGGATCGATTTCTCCGGCAACAACACTACGCATAAAAAACTTATTATAAGTTTTATCAACAAACTCATTATTTGAAATAATATTGAGGTTACGATGAAAAAATATGCTGGAGACTTTATAAACCAACCCTTTTTCATCGTTACAATCAATCAATACACGATATTGTTCGTTCATATATACATCCTCTTATTTGTGAAGATTTTAAGATTCTTTGATAGTGTCTAAACGGCTATCGATAGTAGCTAAAAGATATTCTAAAAAATTAAGCGTTAAATCTACTTTTGCTTCAATTTGAACATTATTAGGGGATTGAAATCCTTCAAATAAAACGAGAAGACGTTCCCGAATCCCATCAAGCATTCGAGCTTCATCATCACGAACAGCATGTGTTGTATTCATAACTGTTTGAGAGACACTTTTCCGTTCTTCATGCTGATAAGCTGGAGACTCTATTATCGGCTCAATTTTGTTAATTGGCTCAGACAATGTGGTTAACTCTTCAATTTCGGCTAAAGTCGATAAAATAACATCTTTTAGTTCCATGCTCGTAACAACCACCTTTCAAACTGAATAAATTCTGCTTCTTCATCCATTTGGACAAAAAAAGCTTTCATTTCATTGTTGACACCTAAAAACTTTTTACGCATTCCGGAAAGTCTACGAATAGCGATTTTTGCATCTGCATTAGAGGGATCTTTTTTGAGAATCTCTTTGTAAATTTCAAGAGCATCTTCTTTGAGCCCTTGAAGCTCGTAAATATTGGCGAGGGTTAGAGTTTGCATTTGGCTGCAAAATTAGCGATGATGGAACCCATCTCGCTGGTTGAACAAATCTCTTTAGCATCAAACCCTGAAATGTCTTTGGTACGGTACCCTTCAGCCAATGCTTGCTTGATTCCATAATCAATACGATCCGCTGCACGGTTTTCACCGAGTGCAAAACGGAGCATCATCGATGCACTCGCGATAGTAGCGATCGGATTCGCGATCCCCTGCCCTGCAATGTCGGGAGCTGAACCGTGAATCGGTTCATAAACACCGATAGCTGAACCGACAGAGGCTGATGGGAGAAGCCCGATAGAACCGGAGAGCATACTTGCTTCATCGCTCAAAATATCCCCGAAAATATTTCCGGTGAGGATAACGTCGAACTGTTTCGGATCACGGATCAACTGCATTGCTGCATTATCGACGTACATGTGGCTGAGTTCCACTTCAGGATATTCCTTGGCGATCTCTTCAACCACTTCTCTCCACAACTGACTGACATCCAAAACGTTTGCTTTATCGACTGAGCACACTTTTTTAGAGCGTTCCATTGCAATTTTAAAGGCAACATGGGCAATTCGTTCAATTTCAGGACGGGTATAAACCATCGTATTCCATCCGCGATTCTCATCCCGACCTTTCGGTTCACCGAAATAGATACCGCCGATCAGCTCACGAACCACCATCAAATCAACCCCTTTGACGATCTCCGGTTTGAGAGAGCTGGCATTGATGAGTTCGTCATAAACATTCGCAGGGCGAAGATTGGCGAAAACGCCTAACTCTTTACGGAAACGGAGTAAACCGCTTTCTGGACGTTTTTCACGAGGGAGCGTATCCCATTTGATACCGCCGATAGCACCGAAAAGAACGGCATCGCTTGCCAAAGAGATATCAATCGTCTCTTGTGGCAACGGATCACCAGTAACGTCATACGCACATCCGCCCATAAGGGCTTCTTGGTAATTAAATTCGATATCTTCACACGCAGCAACCGCGTCTAAAACTTTAACCGCTTCATCGATAATCTCAGGACCGATTCCGTCCCCTTTAATAAGTGCAATATTGTAACTTTTCATCAATTATTTCTCTCCAGCTACGATTTCAGCATTTGCATAATTCATTAATCCACCTGTTGAGATCAACTCTTGCATAAATGGTGGAATTGGAATAAAGCTATAAACTTTACCGTTAGTTGTGTTGGTGATGGTTCCTGCATCCATGTCGATACTGACCGATTCACCCTCTTTGATTTCCAAACTTTCAGTCAACTCAAAAATCGGAAGACCCATGTTGAACGCATTACGATAAAAAATACGGGCAAAGGTTGGAGCGATAACCGCTGCTACACCCGCTGCTTTGAGTGCAATAGGAGCATGTTCACGTGATGAACCACACCCGAAATTTTCATCGGCGACGATAATGTCACCGGGAGTCATTTTACTCACGAATGTCGGATCAGCATCTTCCATGACATGTTTTGCGAGTTCTTTTGGGTCTGAGGTATTCAGATAACGTGCGGCAATAATGAGGTCGGTATCGATATCTTTACCGAAATTCCAAACCTTTCCTTCAATTTTCTGCATCAAAAAAATCCTATGGTACGTAAAATTGGTGGGATTATAGCTTAGATGTGTTGAAAGAGTTTTAAATCCCCGAAAAAGAGATTTAATAGTGATTAATAT
>NZ_JBAQPS010000216.1:0-11560 GCF_049305995.1 Sulfuricurvum sp. | reverse complement strand
CTTGACCAGTGGTGTTAATATTTTGCAATTATAGCAAAATCACACTTTAATATCTAAAATATGCCGTGCTTTTAAGGAAGGTTTTTCTTTATCCTCTTCTTCTCGTTTATCTGAACGTTCTTCATCTTGTTCTGCCTGCTCTTTAGTATGCTCACGATCAGGATCGACACCATGATTCTCTTCGGTCGGACGTACTTCTTCAATCTCCTGTTTTGCTGCTTGTGATGCTGTTGTTGCAGCTAAAGCTTGAAGCTCAAACCGATTTAAAAGAGCACTTTTTTCACTTGCCACGCTTGCCATTTGCTGATTAACATATATTGTATTTCCGATCGGGCCAACAGCCATAATGTTATCCTTACTTACGTTGAGATGGTACCTATCTTCTCAACATATAGGGTTTTATAATTCATATAAAGGACATTTGCCCCTTCAACTATCTTAACTTCTCTTCGTGGAGTATAATCGACCAAATAACGCCCTTTTTCAAAAACTGAAAAATCAACGCATAATTTAGCAGCTGCTTCGAGAAGCCTATCAGGAAGTTGTTGCTTATCGGTACTAATGACTACATGCGCTGAAGGTCGATCTTTTAAATGCATCCAAATATCTTTAGCTTTTGCATTTCGAAGTAATTCGATATTCCCTTTTTCACTTTTTCCTAGAGATACCTTAACCCCTTCAATCCAAAATTCGGCAATTGAATCTGAAGTTTTCAGTTTTGAACCACTCCTTTTTTCTGGGAATAAAAGGGCGATCTCTTCTGGATTGGATGCTTCTTCAAGGGTTTGAAGAAAAAGTTCATGATGGCGAATTTTTCCTTCAAGATTTGTCCGTTCCTGATACAATCCTATTGCTTTTTGTTTCGCTTTTTTAGAACGCTTAAACAACGTATTTGCAAATCCGGATGCACTTGAACACTCAAAGGGGAGTTCCAATATAATTGGACTTCCATCAAAATTGATCAATTCGGCAAATCTTTTATATGGTTTGATCGCTTCCAGATTAGCCAATACTAAATGTCCGTTATGCTGAAGCAATTGCGACTCTTCCATCAATGTAGACTCTTCCTCTAATTCATTCAGATGTTTATGAAGCTGAAAAAGTCTTTTTTCTAAAAGAGCTTTTTTCTCTTTTTTGAGTCGCTGAAGTTTATCTTTGTTTCGTGTACAAAACTCATTGACAAGAAATTCTCTTATATTTTCAATCGGATAATACTGTGGAGTATATGGAGCGGATGGAAGTTCACCCAACTTTTGCCCGACCCGAACACTGCGTGTAGAGACATTTTCATCAATATGTCGTAATGCTTCGAGAACGATGTCATCTTTATCTAATAAAATAGCATTGGTATGCTTTCCGGTAAATTCAAGCTGTATGATGGTAGTTTCTGATTTATATGAACCACTGGTATTGACTGTAATACGAATAATTTTATCATTATTGTGCAACTTTACCGACTGAATTGTTGAACGATTAAACCGTTTAGCCAGTAAAATATCAAAAGGAGCTTGATATACTTTTCCTCTATTAACTGTTTCCCCAAGGCTAATGGTCGAATTTCCTCGCTGCATCTCAAAGTTCCAACTGTTTTCATGATTAAAAATAAACCGTACCGTTGAATCATCATAACGATACACTGCAACAATACGATCAAATTGTTGCATATAGTCAACAATTTGTTTTAAATAAGAAAATCTCATGTTTTACCTTCGCTTTAGAAAAAGAAATCTACAATAGTGAAACTCTATCGATAAACGGATATTTACCATGAGCCTATTCAATACCATTAAAGCCAAATTTATTATTAATCTTGTCGCCGCAGTAGGGGCTATTCTAATCAGTGTCATTGTAGCATACTTCATTGCCATGACTTCGATTAAAACTATTATGGTAAGCGATTTGAACACCGTAGCAGATGCTCTTGAACATACGGTAGATCATATTTCACATATTGATCCCGATGCTTATAAAGATGATAGTTTCAAACAAGATATTTTTAAAATTAGAATCGGTAAAAGTGGTTATGTTTATTTTGTCAACGCCGAAGGTACAATGACCATCCATCCTAAAAAAGAGGGTGAAAATTTAGCAGGTCACGACTATATCGATAATATTCGTTCTCACAAAGAGGGCGGAATTTATGAATATACCTCTGCAACAACAGGTCAAGAAAAAATTTCTGCTTATCGCTATATTCCAAAATGGGATATGTGGATTGTTCCAGGGATTAATAAAGCCGATTATTTTGATGAGCTCAAGGCAAGCTTTTTAAAATGGTTTTTTATTTTAGGGACGGGTTTAATCGCTATTTTAATTGCTATTAATTATTTTTCCGGAACAAGTATTCTTCGTCCAATCGAAGAACTGGATAAGGTCTCTAGTGATTTGGCACATGGTAATGGGGATCTAACGAAGCGGCTTCCTATTCTCAACAAAAGCGATGAAATTGGTATTGCCAGTAATTATCTAAACCGCTTTATTGAAAAAATCCAAAATACAATTAATGATACAAAACAAATTACTTCGTCTGCTGTTGGTTCCACATCGACACTCAACAGTGCAGCGACCAATTTGGCCGTCCAATCCGAAAAAACCAACTCCATTGCTCAAAATACCAATGCTACTGCAGCCGAGATAGGAACTACCTTGGAACAAAGTGTCAATATGGCAAAAAGTACTCTACAAAATAGCCTTTCTACTGAAAAAGAGTTAGGTCATGTACGAGAAATTGCTAACGTTATTACCCGTGAAATCCATAATACAACCCAGATGAGTAATGAACTGGTCGAACGTTTTACACAACTCTCAAGTGATGCGGCAAGTGTTAGTGGCGTCTTAAGCATCATTTCTGATATTGCCGATCAAACCAATCTGCTTGCACTCAATGCCGCTATCGAAGCGGCGCGTGCCGGTGAACACGGTCGAGGATTTGCCGTAGTTGCGGATGAAGTCCGCAAACTGGCAGAACGAACTCAAAAAAGCCTTACTGAAATTAATTCTACCATCTCAATTGTTATTCAATCCATTTCCGATTCATCGGATATGATGAGTACAAACAGTGACAATATCGAACGACTTGCAGACCGCAGTGAAGAGATCGATACTAAAATAAATTCCGCTTCTAATGCTCTTCGTTCCAATGTCAATGCCAGTCAAAAAAGTGTTATGGAAGCTGAAAATATGGCACGAAAAATAAATGAGATTATTAGTAAAGTCTCAGAGATGTCAAATCTTTCTCAGAGTAATCAAGAAGAGATTAAACAAATTTCTAAAATTGCGGCGGAGCTTTATAATGCAGCAACCAACCTTAATACACAATTAGGTCAATTTAAATCCTAAAGAAACTCTCCTCCCCTTTTTTGCTATAATTCCCAAAAATTTTGGGGAGGATAATGATGCGTTCACCACGCGGGTTTGGTAAAAATTATTTTTCACTTGTCGCTATCCAAGCGTATGCGTCACAAGTACGCCTCCTCCAAAATATCACCCGTATAGAGCTCGTTGCCCCTGTTTGTCCTATCTACATCTATTCAGCTGTTTCTCCCCCTAAGAGTGTCCTACTCTCATCCATTATTACGATTATTAATCAAGGACACTTATGTTTAAACAGACCTTATCGCTCGTCGCATACGCGGCACTAGTTACCTCATTAGGGGCTAATACGCTCACACTCGAACCTATCGTCGTCTCCGCTTCCAAAACCGAACAACCCCTCAAGAATATCACCGCCAATGTGGATATCATCACCGCCGAAGAGATCGAAGAGCGTCACTATACAACTATTGCTGAGGCACTTAATACGCTTTCCGGAATAAGCATCACTTCTAACGGTGGAGTTGGACAACAAGATTCTATTTTTATCCGAGGAGTGGATTCAAAAAGAGTTCTCGTTGTCATCGACGGTATACGCTACAATGAACCCGCAGGACTCTTTGGTGCTCCATTAGCGCAGTTGTCTGTGGATGATATAGAACGGATTGAAGTGATCAAAGGGGCACAATCGGGTATCTGGGGTGCAGATGCCAGTGGAGGTGTTGTTAATATTATCACCAAGGCACCTCAAAAAGGGCTTTTTGCTAGAGGAAGTGTGGAATATGGAAGTTTTGATACTCAAAAATACTCTTCCACCCTTTCTTATAAAACAGATCAAGGCTACATAAAGCTCAATGCGAATAGATTTGATACCGATGGTTTTAGTGCATTTGAAGCAAAAAACTCCTCTCCTAATTACGGCAAAAGAGGAGATGAATTGGGACTGGAGAGAGACGGTTCTACTAACAATACGTATAATATCCAAACAGGACTCTATCTCTCAGGGAAGGATGAATTAAATTTTTCGTATAAAAAAATCGATGCAAATTATGATTATGATAATTCATCTAGCGATAACACAACTAACGTATCGTCTTTAAATCACGCTTTTAAATCTGTAAATTATGTTCATACCTCCAATAGCTACAAAATCAAACTATACGCCCAGCAGTCAAAATTTGAGCGAACACAAAATACGTTTAACGCAAAAAGTCTTGTCAATGAATTTGGGCTTCAAAGCAATCTCAATTATACGGATAATGGAGATTTGGTTATTGGATTTGATAAACAAAATTTTAAGCATACCAACAATGGATTAAAATATCAAACGGAAGGTGTTTTTATTTCCAATACCAATGTATTCGGCAATTGGGTATTTACAGAATCTATCCGTTACGACAATAACACACAATTTGATGAGAAGTTAACGGGCAAAATAGGGACTAAATACCGTTTTAGTGATGACTTTAGTTTATCTTCTAATTTTGGAACCGCGTACAATGCTCCAACGCTGAGTAATCTAAGCTATACCCCGACACTAAAGCCTGAAAGCACTCAATCCTTCGATGCAACGGCGGAGTACAAGGAGCTAAAATTTACCTATTTTCAAAATAGAATAAGCGATATGATAAACTATAGTTTTACCCCAACGTTTTATTATTTTAACGAAGACGGTGAATCAACATTTAAAGGGTATGAAGTCTCGTACCAAAAAACACTCTTTGATAATACGCATGTAAATGTCAATTACACCCATTTGAGTGCAAAAAATAGTACTAATCAAGATTTGGAACGCCGTCCAAAAGAACAGCTGGGCTTTGGAGTTGATTATTACGGATTTGAAAATTTACATCTGAATCTCAATGGTTCTTATGTAGGAACCCGATACGATAGTGTTAATCAAACGGGTGCTCAAACCGGCAAGTATACATTGTGGAATGCAGTGGCAAACTATACGATCAATAAAACGGTTAAAACGTATGTGAAAGTGGATAACCTATTTGATAAATACTATCAAACGGTAGATGGATACGCAACCTCACCGAGAGCCTATTATGCAGGAATGGAGATATCCTTTTGATGAAATATTTACTATCTATCCTCTTTTTTGCCGTAGCGTTATGGGGTGAGCCTATCGAGGTGACGATCATCTACGGGAATGAAAAGCCCGATAAAGTGATTACGACCGATTATCCCAAGGGGATTACGGCACTGGAACTCCTCAAATCGGTGAGCCGTGTCGAAACGGCTCAAAAAGGGAAATTCACGTTTGTGAGATCGGTGGACGGAGTTCAATCGGTGGTCGGGAAATTCGGCTGGTTTTATCTGATCGACGGACAATCGGTTCATAAAATGGCGCAAAACTATGTGCTCGAAGATGCTAAAACGATGACATGGGTCTACAAGGTGGAAGCGTGTTATTAAAACTCCTGTTAGTAACGCTATTAGCCGCTCAGCTCAGTGCGTATGAGCGGATCGTCGCCCTCAGTCCCGCCATCAATGAGATACTCTTTGCCCTCGGTTTTGGGGATAAGATTGTCGGTAATACCGATTACTGCCGCTACCCGATCGAGTCGAACGCTATTGCTAAAGTCGGAGGGTATTTCTCCCCCTCTTTGGAGAAGATCGTGGTGCTGAAACCCGATATTGTTATCCTGCAGGAGAACAATCTGGCCACTGCCGATAAGCTCCAAAAACTCGGAATCCAAACGATGGTGGTTAAAATCGACACCATCGATTCGATCAAAAAAGCGATCAATAGTTTGGGGACTCTATTGGGTAAAAAAGAGAAAAGTGCCCTGATCGTGAAAAAGATAGATCACTCGCTCACAGGGTTAAAGGGGATCGTGAAGAACAAAAAGATTCTCATTCCGATCGGGTACTATAGCGATTTTTCCAAAGAGATTTTCGTCGCGGGGCAGAATCTCTATTTTGACGATATCATCGAAGCGAGCGGCAATACCAACGCACTGCAACGTTCTCAAAAAGGGCAGCCGGTACTCAATCTGGAGAAAATACTCAAACTAAACCCCGACATCGTGATCATCCTCGCCCCACTGATGAGGGAGAAAAAGTTTACGAAAGAAGCCCTCATCGCTCCGTGGCTTAAACTCCCGATCAAGGCGGCAGCGACCAAATCGGTTTTTGTCGAAGAGGGGGCGTATGCGGGGGTTCCGAGCGATCGGATCACCTATTTTATCGATGATTTTAGAGGATTTTTAGTTGAAACTGCACGTTAATAACGCCACGACCTCGTATCTGCGGAATATTTCGTTTGAACTGGAGAACGAGAACGTCGTTATTTTAGGTTCCAACGGTGCGGGGAAAACGACATTGGCAAAAATCATGGTCGCTCTGGAGGAGAACGATCATGTCACGTTGGATGGGGAGAGGATTTCACGGTTGAGCTCAAAGCGTCGTGCAGAAGCGGTGAACTTTATCCCCTCGAAACTCGAAATATTTGATGAATACATCGATGTAGAGGAGTTTTTGCAACTGAGTCTGCTCAACGGCAGTACCCGATGTGAGATGGAGACTATTTTGAAACAGTTGGAAATCGAGCATCTCAAAAATAGCTCTTGTAAATGTATCAGCAGCGGAGAGGCTCAGTTGGTGCTGTTTGCTTCGGGACTTTTACACAATGCCGCTCTCAGCATCTTCGACGAACCGACCGCCAATCTCGACAGCGATAAAAAGATTAAAGTGTATGAGGCATTAAAAGAGTTCAGTGGATGGAAAATCGTCATAACGCACGATTTGAATCTCGCCTATCAGTTAGGGTATCGGGTGCTCTATTTGGAGCATGGAAGACTCCTCTATGACGGAAGCTGTCAGAGCTTTTTCGATCCGCTCAATCTGGAGAAGTTGTTTGGAAACTCGATTAAAAAAGTGGATGAGTATTTTATGGTGAACTACCGATGAAACTTTTGATCTTTATTATCTCTTTGATCGTTTTGGCTGTTGCTCCGTTTGTCGGTGAGACACCTCTGGAAACAGGAAAAATTCTGGACGCTTCCGCAATGGAGTATCTGCTCTTTTGGGATCTGAGAGTGCCGCGTGTACTGGTGGCATTTTTCAGCGGAGCTATCTTGGCACTAGGGGGATTGGTGTTTCAGGTGGTGTTTCGCAACTCCCTCACAACCCCATTTACCCTCGGGGTCTCCAGCGGTGCGACGTTAGCGACGGCGGTCGGGATTATTTTTCTCCCTCCATCGCTGATTGCCCTTTCGTCGCTTTTTAGTTTTGCGGGGGCGTTTTTGACGATCCTTTTACTGTTTCTTTTTGCCCGAACACTGCGTGCAGAGCAGACCAATTCACTCCTTCTCATCGGGATCGCGTTATCGTTTTTCTACTCCGCCGCATTGATGGTGGTCTATTATCTCAGCGATTTGGAGCAAAGTTACTCAATCCTCCGCTTTACGATGGGGAGCCTCAACATCGTCGGATTTTACAATCTCACTCCGGTGATCGTTGCCGCATTGCTCCTCCTCGCCGTGGTGTTGAGATATAAAAAAGAGCTCAAACTGATCCTCACCTCGTATGAGAACGCCTTTTTAAAAGGGATCGAAATCAAAAAAATCAACCTGATCCTCCTCCTTGCGGTCTCTTTGAGCGTCGGGGTGAGCGTCAGCGTCGTGGGGCCTATCGGATTTATCGGACTGGTGATCCCCCATGTCATCCGTCTCGTCTACAAAAAAAGCAGTGAGAAGCTTATCGTCCCCGTCTTTTACTACGGCGGGGTATTTCTGGTGCTGTGCGATCTGATCGGACGGAATTTGGGAGCGGTATCGGAGGTACCTATCGGGGTAGTCACTTCGTTTATTGGCGGGCCGTTTTTCATCTACATCATCTTGAAGCGAAAGAAAAGCCATGGTTAATCTCTGTATCAGCGCGATCTCTTCCAATCAGGGGAAAACGATCCTCACCTCGGCACTCCTCTATTATTTTAGGAACTCCGTCCGCCCTTTCAAAGCAGGGCCCGATTTTATCGATCCGCAGTTTCATACGAAGATTTGCGGAACCCAGAGTATCAATCTCGACCCCTTTATGATGAGTCCCGCGCAGGTGAAATGGCTCTACAACCGCTACAGCGATAAAGTAGTTTCCATTATCGAGGGGGTGATGGGGTTTTATGACGGGATGGACAAAAAAAGCAGTGCCTATGATATCTCCAAACTTTTGAACGTCCCGACGATTCTCCTCCTCGATGGGAGCGGAAGCTACATCACGGTATCCGCCGTGTTGAAAGGGTTGAAAACCTACAAAAGAGGCAATACGATACGTGGGGTTGTCCTCAACCGTATCGGTTCTCAAAGCCACTATGAGCTGATCAAAGAGCGTATTGAAAACGATTTCGACGATGTTGCCGTTTTGGGATGGATACCCGATCATCTCACTGCACTGAGAGATACCCATCTGGGGCTTGATCTAGATGAGATAGATAAGCTCGAAGCCATTTCGAAAGCGGTGCTGGAACATATCGATATTGAATCGTTAATCGTATTAGGGAGATGTGAAGCCAAGGAGAACTCGTCGTATCCGTTTAGACGCCTCCCAAAAAGCGATAAAAAGATCGCGGTTGTGAGCGATGAGAATTTTTCGTTTTTGTACCATGACAACCTCCGATTTTTGGAGGAGATATTTTCTGAGGTTGTTGTTATTCGTCCCTCGCACGACGAAGCGATCCCGGAGAATTGCGACAGCGTTTATATCTGCGGCGGATACGTCGAAACACCCAAAGCGTACGCTTCCATCCAAAAAGCTCTAAAGTTTAAAGCCTCCCTGATCCGTCATGCCCGAACGAAAAAAATCTATACCGAGTGTGCGGGGCTTCTCTATCTCGGAAAGCGTGTCGATGAGAAAGTAATGAGCGGGATTTTGGAGGTCTCGTTTACCCTCGAAAAACGGTTTCAGCGACTGGGATACTATACCAACGAAGCGGGGGTCAAAGGGCACGCATTCCACTACACAAAACCCGTTGACGATACGAGAGGGTTTGATATCCTCACCAAAGGCTCCGGCGGAAGTGTCGGAAGCTGGCAGAGTGCGAACGGCAAAGTATTCGGCACCTATCTGCATACCCTCTTTCGAAGCCATCCGAGTCTCGTGAAAAAGAGGCTGATGTGAGGGCATTTGATCTTCATGCGCAGACGCTGCTGCAAACGATCTTCTCCGCCCGCCGTGACGTGAGGGGGAAGCATTTTCAGAGTACTCCCATCGAAGATGAGGTATTGAGAAAAATTCTGGAAGCGGCGATCTCCGCCCCCTCGGTCGGTTTTTCACAGCCGTGGAAGTTTATCATCGTCCAAAATGTCGCCAAACGGGAAGCAATTTATAACGAGTTCGTGAGCGAAAATGCCAAAGCTGCAAAACTGTTTGATGAGACTCCACTGTATGCTTCGCTCAAACTGGAGGGGATCAAAGAGTCCCCCCTCAATATCGCCGTTTTGTACCAAAAACCGACCAAAACCGTTTTGGGACAAACAACCCAGAAAAAGATGGGGGAGTACAGCGTCGTCTGCGCCATCCAAAACCTCTGGCTGATGGCACGCGCCCACAATATCGGGGTGGGGTGGGTGAGTATTCTACGCCCCAAAAAGGTGAAAAAGATTTTGGGAATCGGCGATGAGTACAAACTGATCGGTTATTTGACGATGGGGTATGTGAGCGAATTTTTGGACGAACCCGAACTGCTGAAACTGGGGTGGGAAGAGAAAAAAACGTTAAACGAGGTGGTCGAATGGGTGTGAAAACGGTGATTACGCTGGCAGATTTACTGCAATCATTAGAGATCACCTCTCTCGAAGCGAGCAAGGACGGGGTGATGGACAGCGTTTATTTCTTGAACGATGATCGGGTGCTAAAAATCTTCGAAACGGCAAGCGAAGAGGCGGTCAAAGAGGAGTTAAAACTTCTTTTGCACTGCGAATCGCTCCCGATTGCCAAACCGATGGGGGAAGCGTTGAGGATCTGCGGCAAACCGGCCCTTATCTATCAACGATGTCAAGGGAAAAGTCTTAAGAGTGCGGAGATTGGTGAGATACGAGAGATCGGGATGTTTATGCGGGAGTTTCATACCTTCACCGCAACGTTGGAGAGTAGTAATGAAAGGCTCTTTGAAAAATCACGGTTGGAGCAGATGATCGAAGAGGCTAATATCGAAATTTTCGATACGCTGTTGAAAAAAATCGATCTCACTCTGCGCAACGACGGAATCATTCACGGGGATCTCTTTTTGGACAATGCCCTTTTTGAGAGGGAAAGACTCTCGTGTGTCATCGATTTTACCCAAGCGTGTAACGGCGACTTTCTATTCGATCTTGCCGTCGCGGGTCTCTCATGGTGTGACAGCGACGAAAAAACAGTGGCTCTATTAGAGAGCTACGGTACAACGCTCACGTTAGAGGCGTTTCAACCTTATCGTGAATATGCAACGCTATTTTATAGCGTCAACCGCTACCTTAACGGCGGAAATTATCAAGAACTATTGGAGAAGCTACGATGATACAAACGATCACCGGGAAAAGAGATTTTATCGAGAGTCTACGGGGGAAACGGGCTAGCTTTCTTCTGTGTATGAGCAACACCGCTACGGCAAATATCGAGGGGATCACACAGGCAGGGATTCCGGGGTTGCTCCATCTCACCCCGACGCTCGATGCGGAGTTTATAAGCATCGGAGAGGTACGAAGTCTGGGTTCCATCGCCGAAACACCCAAAGGGGTTCCCACCCCCGCCCTCCTCACCCGTGCCGTCCATCTCCTCCATCCGTTTCGAGAGATAGAACTTCTGAACCTCGGGCTGGAGATTGCCCCGTCGGTGGAGCATTTTACCCTCCACGATTTTGGGATTGCTCCTAGTGGTTCGATTGAGCACGGTGCTTCCATACCCGCCGCAGAGGTATTTGAGAAAGGGGTACAATTTGCGCAGGAGCTATCCATAGCGGGGGAATACATCATCCTAGGCGAATCGGTTCCCGCAGGGACGACGACGGCACTAACCACGGCGTTGGCGTTGGGATACGATGCGCGGGATAAATTCAGCAGCAGTTTTAAAAACGCCCCTGAGGGGATCAAACAGCGTGTTGTCGAGCAAGCCCTCTCTCACATCGGCGAGAACGATGATCTCTTCGATACCCTATCCAAAGTGGGGGATAATATGCTGATCTTCAATGCGGGATTGATCCTCGGTCTCCAAAACCGCGACATCCCGATCATTTTGGCGGGGGGGACGCAGATGGCGTGTGTGT
>NZ_JBAQPS010000215.1:0-18140 GCF_049305995.1 Sulfuricurvum sp. | reverse complement strand
GGAGTATCCCTTCTGAAAAATCGGCTTGCGGATAAAAAATCATCTCCGACACATCGGCACTCAAATGGGTCCAACTCACTCCCAAGGACAGTAGTCCAATTACTATTTTGCGCTGCATTATCACCTCACTGTAATAAACGAATGATACACTATCGTAAAGCAATCTTCGGTTAAAGGAGATCATAATGAACTTGCTATCACTCTATCTCGACCGATCCATAACTATCTCGACGCTCGAATACTCTCTCGATCTTCAGATGAGTAAAGGGGTCGAAAACGGCTATTACGGTTATAATGAAAAACTTCATGTCGTCCTCGCTCCGTTTGGTGTTCTTACCTTGATTGCAGAGGAGAAAAAAACGATTATCGATGCTCTTGCTGTACTACGGATATCGATGGAAGATGAGCAGAAACTGATCACACAAGATTATCCGGTAAAGATCGATCCCAATCATCCTGAAGCGTTCAGCATTAGCAATGAAGCGATCACTCTCCGCGAAGAGAGTTTACTAAATCTCAATGTCATCGCCCTTGCCGTATCTCAAAGCGTCGGGTTGGAGCATTACGAAAAGCGGCTTGACACCCTCTTTTCTCAAAGCCGCCGTATCGTTGAATCGATCCATAATTTTTCCATCAGCCGAAGGTCTCATCTGATGCAGTTTGCCAAGCGTCTCGCCCTCACCCGCCATGATATGGTGAGCAACCTGTTGCTCCTTGACAAACCTAATATTCTATGGGATAACGAAGAGGCAGAAACGCTCTACAACCGTCTCGCTTTTGTCTTAGAACTCTATGATCGTCATGAAATCGCCCTCTCCAAACTCTCTCAAATCAAAGAGGATGTGATGCTCGTAATGGACATCATCAACCATAAAAAAAGCGAATTTTTAGAGTGGATCATTATTATTCTGATCGCCGTAGAAATCATTATGGGCATTATGGAGATGGTACAATAATTCAATACCAAAAAATCAAACTCTCACTACCTAAATAGTATATGGATACGTGTTAGAGTAATAATTCAAAAGCTTCTGCCGGAAGCGGCGGGCTTTTAAAATATCCTTGGTACATCGTGCACCCTTTCGCTTTTAAAAATGCAATCTGTTCTTCTCGCTCCGTCCCTTCAGCCAAAACCTGAAATCCTAAAGCTTGAGCCATAGCAATAATCGCCGTAACAATCGCCATATCATCCGTTTCAAACGGAATATCCTCCACAAAACTTTTATCAATTTTCAATACATCGATCGGAAACCGTTTTAAATATGATAAAGAAGAGTATCCTGTACCGAAATCATCGATGGCTAAACGTATACCATGAGCACGTAGTGTGTGGAGCATTTCTACCGTCTCTTCTTCATGTTGCATCAATGCACTTTCGGTCAGTTCCAGTTCAAGCCGGTCAGCGGGATAACCACTTTTTTTAAGTGCTTTTTCTACCATCTGCGGGATGTTTTGCTGACGAACTTGATGGGCAGACAGATTGACAGCTAATGTCAAACGATGCCCATTATCAAGCCATATTTTTCCTTGATGACACGTTTGATTCAACACCCATTCACCAATCTCATTGATAAGACCTGTCTCCTCGGCTATCGGTATAAATTCAGCTGGTAAAACAACCCCCCGTTCGGGACAATTCCAACGAACGAGTGCCTCAGCACCCACAATACGTCCCGTCGATATATGAACCTGCGGTTGGTAATAAACTTCAAATTCTTGATTTAAAACTGCACGACGCAATCGTGTCTCACTCTCAATTCGTATACGGGCAGAATCGGTAAGTTCATCGGTATAATAACGATACGTTCCACGCCCTTCCGCTTTAGCTTTATACAGTGCGGAATCCGCATGTTGCAAAAGAATAGAAGCTTCTTCTCCATGATCAGGAAACAACACAATGCCGATACTTGAACTGATATGTATCAAAGCACCGCTTGAAAGTTTATATTCGGATGCCAATGCTCCAATCATCTCTTCTGCAAATCTACCGGCATCTTCGGGATGGATAAAATGTTCCAAAATGATAGCAAATTCATCTCCGCCCAAACGACTAATCAGATCTTCCTCACGCAATCTAGAACGGAAACGTTCTGACACCATTCGTAGCAGTTCATCGCCGGCACTGTGCCCATAGCTGTCATTAATATCTTTAAATCGGTCGAGATCAAACATCAATAATGCGATTTTTGATTTATACCGTTTAGCTTGAATAATCGAATTTTGCAAATGAGTGAGGAGAAATGCCCGATTAGCCAAACCGGTTAATGGATCATAATTTGTCAATTTATCAAGCCGCTCTTCATAACGCTTACGCTCTGTAATATCCCGATACACTGCAATTAGGTAAGGATGAGTATCCAATTCCATGGCTACGACATTAACCCATATATTCAGCAATTGACCGCTTTTACTACGATGAACCGTTTCAAAATTATCATGTCCGTTTTGTTGTATAGTGCTAATCCTGTGACGAGTATCTTCCACCGACTCCATAACCTCATAATCAGAGATAGAGAGTGTCGCGAACTCTTCGGCACTGTATCCCAAATGTTCATAAACACCACGATTAAATTCAACAGCCCGCATCGTTTGTGCATCGATCAAAGCAATCCCATCCGGAAGTGCTTCAAAAAGTTTACGTAACTTCAAAGCATTTTTTTCAATTGAAATTTTTTCATTACGAAGCTCTTTTTTACGCTCACCCATTTTGCTAATCGTCTCATTTTTTTGGTCAATGACTCGAATCAAAAACTCAAAATAAGCACCATGCACTGCATGTAATATATCATGCCGATTTAACAAACCTACCAAATTACCGGTTTCATCAACAACAATCAGCTGATGAACCCCATGTTCTTCCATCAAAGAAGCCGCTTCTTGCAATAGAATATTTTTCTGAATAATTTGAAAATCACGATGTAAAAGCTGATTAATCGTCGTATCACATAGGTCTTTTTGTGCACACCAGTGCGTAATATCTCGCTCAGTCACTAATCCTACCGGCATAGCACCGCTTAAAACGATCGCATAATCACATCGTCGTTCATGCATCATCCCCGCCACTTCTGAAATAGACATCTCTAAAGCAACAATTAAAGGTGAACCACTCATAGCTTCAGAAACTATTTTAACTTTTCCTAATTGTTCAAATCCTATATGACGGAGAAAATCCCCTTCACTAACCACCCCTTTAAACGTTCCACTTTCATCCACAACGATCAAATGGTGATACCCTTTTTCTTCCATTAAAGCATATGCATCATGAAGATAAAGAGTCTCTTGTACACAAAAGGGCTCAGGAATCATCACGTTCCTCAGCTGATTTTCAACATTTATAGCATCCGCGACAACCCGTAGTGCATCATGTTCTGTAAATATTCCGATAGGTCGATTATCATTGTCAATAATAATAATAGAGCTGATGGAGAGTTCTGACATCATCGTTAATGCTTTTAAAACACTCTGATCCGCATACAATGCCTGTGGACGCTCTGATAAAATTGCTTGTAGCGTCGTCAGTTTCATAAACGGCTCTCACAAGCAATCGTACAATTACGACCGGCACTTTTTGCTGTATACATAGCACTATCTGCCCTCTCTATTGCACTTGTGAGAGTATCCTCAACCATTACTTCCGTAATACCGATACTGCACGTCACCTGTCCGACTTCTCCAAATACCTCTTTTTCTAACAGCATCCGTATTTTTTCCCCAACACCAAAAGCTTCCTCACACCCGGCATTGCGAAGCAACAAAACAAATTCTTCTCCTCCCCACCTTGCAAACATATCCGCTTCCCGTACCGACGAAGAGACCAATGCGGCAAATTGTTTAAGGACGGCATCACCAATATTATGTCCAAAGGCATCGTTAATCCGTTTGAAGTAATCCAAATCAATCATCACTAACGCTAATTTTGTCGTATGCCGTTTAAAAATCGACAGTTCTTTAGCAAACAATTCAGAAAACATATGTCGGTTATGCACTTCAGTCAAAATATCTTTAGTCGCCAATAACGTCAAATGTTGATTTTTTTGCTGTAAAATTTGGGTAATTTCTTCAAACTGTTTGAAATGATCCTGCATCAACTGCGACCATTTAAGATACGTTCGTGAGATCAAATCTTGCTGTGTCACGATCCCTGCTACATGTCCTACATCATCCACGACTACAATTCTTTTATAAGGGCGTCTACGCAAATACTCAAGCCCTTCATTAATCGAAGCTCTTTGAGAGAGCGTTTCTACCGGTGAGGACATCAATTCAGACACTGTTTTAGTATTATAAGTTTCATTTCCAATGCAACGCAAAACATCTTTTGACGTGAGTATGCCGATAGCTTCCCCCTCTTGCTGGATAATCACACAATCACTATAAGAATCTTTCATAAATTCTAAAACATCCGCCATTAACGCATCCGGCGTAAAACTTTTATAGCCATATTTTTTTTCAAAAATTGTCGCGATTTGCAAAGAATCGAGAATAATCTGAGGATCTACACTCCCAACAATATCACTATTGGTCACCAATCCATACAAACTTCCATCCGGATTACACACACAGATATGCTCATCAACCTCATTGGTAAGATTGAGGGCATTGATAATATTACTCTCTTTGCCGACCATCGGAAGAGGTCTTAATGACACTTGTGATAGCGGTTTTGAAAATGCGACACCATCCACTTTAAGACGAATAATATCTTTGGTTGTAATAATATAATGAAGTGTTTTGTTTACCACAATAATACTACGGTGATTATGCAGATGCATTTGATTAAGTGCATCTTGAATCGTATTGTGAATATCAACAGTAATGACATTGGTTGTTGCAATTAACCCAAGCGTAGGGAAAAACATTAGACGTGCCTCCTCGTGAAGTTTTTTATTATATCGCTACATTGATCAAAAAAAAGAAATAAAAATAAAAATAGTTTAACCTTAACATAATTATTAACGCTATATAATGTTTCAAATTATAACTAAGGCATCCTATTTTTCCGTGAATTTTAACTTATTCTTATCTTCTCATTTTTTAGAATATCTTATGATCGCTTTTCTCGTGGCGGTTTTAATCTTTTGGATTAGGCACTCGATGTCTCTCAACCGTCGTTTAATCCAAAATCAAAACCGATATCAGCAATTTTTTCATGACTCTCCCGTAGCCCATATCGTAATCGATAAACACCACCAAATTATCGAATGGAATCAGACAGCTGAAATCATATTTGGATGGAAAGAAGAGGAAGCGAAAGGGAAAGATATTATCGATTTTTTGGTTCCCGAATTTGACAGAACTCATGTCCTCTCAATTTTGCAAAAAGCATCTCAAGAAGGACTAAGTCTCTCTAAAAATTACAATTTTACACATCTTAATCAAGAAATTTTTTGCGAATGGCGCAATCGTTTATTAAAAGGCACTGATGGAGAAATTTTATGTATGGCTCAAGACATTACCGCTTCACAAAAAACACTTGATGATTTAGAAAAACGTTCAAATGCACTAGAGAGTGCAGGTGACGCTATTTTATACACTAATGCAAAAGGTTTTATCGAATTTGCCAATCAAAGTTTTTTTCATCTTAATCTAAGCGATCCTAATAAAATATATGGTAATCATATCAGCACCTATCTTTTCGGAAAAGAGCATAATTTTAGTACCTTTCAAGCCCAATTCCGTACCAAAAAAAGATGGAAAGGGACAGTAACCAAATCCATTGAAAACACCACTAAAGTTCTTAGTGTCACTATCATTCCTATGTATCATCACAATCGGCTAATGAGTTACGTTGCCAATTTACATGATATCACCGCACTAAGCTCTCATGTCGATACCCTGACTTACCGAACCCAATACGACTATCTCACCGGAGCCCTCAACCGTAGCACCATGAGAGATAGGCTATCACATGCTATATCTCGATCCAAACGCAATGGAGATAGAATCGCTTTGTATTTTATCGATCTCAATGATTTCAAACAAACCAATGATCAATTCGGGCATGAGATAGGGGATATTCTGCTCCAATCTATTAGTAAAAACCTTCAATCCTGCTTACGGAACACAGATACCATCTGTCGTTATGGAGGAGATGAATTTATTATCATTATTGAAGATGTCAAGGGAAAAATGCATCTGCAAACGATTCGTGAAACCATCCAAACAGCTATCAAAGAACCAATCCCCATTGACAGTAGCATAACACTTTATCCTAGTGCCAGTATCGGTATGGCACTTTATCCTGATGATGCATTAGATGAAGAGACATTAATCCGAGCTGCCGATGCCGCAATGTACATGGTCAAAAAAGAGAAACATCTCAACGAACCCGAACCAATACCTTCCGCTGACAATCACAATCACTAAAATAGACCCATTGTTCTTGATAAGTTGGCTGAGGGTTATAGACAACCGGAGCACTGGAGACATAGGTCACCGATTCTTGTCTCGGCTCTGAGAGCACATATCCCAAAACCCCTCCGATAACCAAAGGGACAACCCAATTCCCATTGCTATGGTGATGACCATGATAGTTATTCGACATTTTCATATGTCTTTGAGGCTCATAACGTCCCCCGCGATCATGTCCGCCATAAGCGTAAACACTGGAACTTAATAACACTACGGCTGCTAAACCCGCCGTCCATGAAGAAATTGCTTTCATAGGAAACTCCTAGAGTTAAGATACAGCATCATGCCATTACAGTGTGAAGCGATTGTGAAGAGTTTTATAATAGACTTCTTGCATAACTCCGAATTAGAAAATATGACACCGTTCGCCCTGAGCCTGTCGAAGGGTATTTAGTTCATGGTTCGACAAGCTCACCACGAACGGAAAAGTAGGTTATGCAAGAAGTCTAATGATTATTTGCTAAAATACTGTTCATATCAGGAGAAACAAATGCGCTTTTTAACCCTATCCGTGCTTGCCATCATCAGCACCCTATTGCATGCCAACCCCCAATGCTACGTCGAGGGGTACCCAAACCTCGTCGAATCTGCCGAGGAAAAGGGGATCGTTCTAAAAAATGGAACACGTTTTCCCTACCATACCGACACATCTAAAGTCTCATGGGATGAAAAAACCAACCATGCTGATCTCGCAACACAGCTAGAGCAATCTTATGATGCCGGCGGGTTTGAAACTCCCCCTCCCTATCTCTTTAGCCCTGGGCGTTTACGCTATCAGCCTTTTTTCCAAGCCCTCTACGGCAAAGACAAAAAAGCTATCGAAAAGAACCTCGTAACCATCGAATGGCCGACCCTCAAAGGGACAACCAAACTTCAGGTAAACAAGGTGGATGGAGTGGATAAAAAACTCTATGCCATCGGACAGGAAATCGCCAAATTGCCAAAATCCGATCGCATCTGGGCAGAGGGGGCAGCCACCTATTGTTACCGAGTTATCAAAGATACCGATCGCCTCTCCATGCACAGCTACGGCATCGCGATCGATCTCGCCCCCAACACCACCCAATACTGGAAAGACGAAGCCGCCTCTGAAACCGCTAAAATCGGCTACAAAAATACGATGCCCCTCTCCATCGTCCGAATCTTCGAAAAACATGGCTTTATCTGGGGAGGACGCTGGTATCACTACGACACGATGCACTTTGAATACCGTCCTGAACTTCTCGCACCTTCATGCACAGGAATATCTAAATGACAGCAAACCGTCTTTTTACCACTAAAACGGGGCAATTTATCCTCTTTAAATACATGATTTATGCTCTGTTAACCTTCAACATTTATCTCTTTGCGATGAACGGTACCTTTACCGAAACCATCGAAACGGCGGCATGGGTTGTGATCCTAGCCCTCTTCGAATGGGAGACGTATCATCTCAAAGAGGAGCATTGGAGCGTGAGCGAAAAAGGGATCATCAGCGTATTGAGTTTCTTTGGATACGGTGTTGTTTTATTCTCATGTTACAGCTACTATGCAGATGCTGAATGGCTCGACTTTATCAACTCTCTGACATGGATTTTTGTCATATTAGTCTTGCAATACGACGTTTATTACCCGGGGCATTATGGCAAGAGCGAATGGACAGCACGCAATATCCTCAAATTTGCCCTTTATGGTGCATTGTTTGTTTTTGCAGTGATATGGGGGGTACAAGGAGAAGCACTCGATTTTTACGACGCATTTTTATGGATACTCTCTTTCTTTGTGATCGAGATGAATATCTTTAATTTTGAACATCGATTTGTCGAAGAGGACATCCTTACAAACGATGAATAAAGAGATGCAAATTGCTTGTGATGAAGCACTTCAGGGGATGCAATCAGGCGATGGGGGTCCCTTCGGAGCGGTCGTTGTCCGCAATGATGTGGTTATCGCATCGGCTCATAATGAAGTACTCAAATCCAACGACCCCACCGCCCATGCCGAGATCAATGCCATCCGAAAAGCCTCTCATCTCTTAGGAAAATTCGATCTCTCCGATTGTATCCTCTATACCACCTGCTACCCCTGCCCGATGTGCATGGGGGCGATTTTTTGGGCGCGGATTCCTACTGTTTATTATGCCTCATCGATGGACGATGCGGCAGAGGGGGGATTTGATGATAGGGTATTTTATGAGATGATCCGCAACCCCGAGTCCTCTCTCGATCTTCGACCCCTCGATGCGGAAAAAGGGAAAGAAGTATTTAGCAAATGGCAAGCCAAAGAGGATAGAGCGCTCTATTAAATCTAAACGTTAACTGTGCAGGCACAAATGGGTACAATAATCCGAAACCATGCTCCATCTGCATTGGGAATGAGTGAGATTGTTCCCCCCAACTGAGATGTAATGATTTGACGGGCGAAATAGAGCCCGTATCCATGTTCTGAGAGTTCTTTCGTCGAAATCCCCGGAGAAAAAAGCTGGTGTGTGATTTCTGCACTGACACCATCTCCATTATCGCGAAAATCGATAGTAATCGTACCGTTTTCACACAAAGCATTGATATGTATCTGCTTACTCTCTTGTTGAGTTTGTTTGAGGGCATCGATACTGTTTTCCAATAAAACGACAAAAACATGTACCAAATGGGTGTTGTTAGACGATACAATATAATTTTCAGGGATAGTAATATCGATATCGATATGCTCCACACTCAAACGAGGCTGAAGAAGAGAAATAGCTTGGGTCGCCGCCGTACGCAGTTTGATCTCTTTTGAAGAGTCGTTTTGGCGATAGAGAGAATGCACCTCTTCAATATGTTCCGATAGCTGTTGAAACAGAGTTTCGCATCGATCAAACAGTTCTTCGGAAACCGTGTTTGAGCATTTCCCCATTTCCATACGCAACCGTAATAAATAAGTATTGATCGTATGCAATGAACCCCGCCATTGGTGGGCGATAAAGGCTATCATCTCACCTAACTGTGCCGTTCGTGATTGTTCAAATACTTTTTTCTCATACAATAGTTTCTCTTCTTCAAGCTTCTTTTGTTCCGTAATATCCGTAGAGGTAACACTCACGCCGATTACATTACCTTCCGCATCAAACGAGGGACGATAACAAACGACCATATAAGCCCGACTACCATTTGCAAAATCAAACCATGCTTCATATCGAATTTCTTTGCCACTTAATGCGAGGTCTAGTTTAGGCTTTATAACGTGTTCAAACGTATCCATACCTATCATTTCCCAAACAGCATGACCGATAATCTCATCAAACGATTTATTAAACGCATTGACGTATGCTTGATTTACAACCCGATAAACATAGTTGGTATCGACAAACGATAAGCGATCATCCGTTTGATTGATCAAATGGATTAAATCTAAGTTTGAAATATCTTGTTGCGATTTCATATCAACATATACCCCCTATTCGGAATCACTTGGATCGTTACTCCCGGAATTTTTTTACGTAAATGGCTAATAATTATTTTAATCGCATTACGGCTTTTATCCATACTGTCACAAAATGCATTTTCAATCGTCTGATAAAGTAGAACTTCTCCACGATGATACAGCAAAAGTTCCAATACGGTAATTTCAAAATGGGTCAAAGAGACTCGAATTCCATTTCCATCATGAAGCACTAATTTCGCTTTTGAATCGTATACCGTTTCCCCTTCTATGACAACGAGATGATCTAATATCTCGTTCGCGGACATACGGATAGCTTTAATCAACGATTCAAGCTTTGGAAAGGTAATCGGCTTGAGAATATACTCATCCAATTTCAGTGAAACTGCTTGCATTAAATAACGATTATCCGAATAAGCACTCACGACCGAAATAAAACAGTGAGGGTCTATTTTACGAATTCTGCGTACCAAATCCAATCCACTCATCCCCGGCATTTCAATATCAACAATCACGACATCAGGACGATACGATAAAAACGATTGCCACCCTTCATACCCGTTATAGGCACTGATAATTTCTAAGAACTCCCCATTTAAAAGCATTTGGAGATTATGATTACTCTCTCGATCATCTTCAACAATCAACACACTTTCGTATTGTCTGCTTTGCATATCTCTCCAAACCTTTGTGAATGTTTTAAGTTTTATAACAAAATGTAGATTAAAAATTATTGTTTAAGTTTGAAGAAACATTTTAAAAACATCAATCCTTTATAATTTTTAACGAAAGAATCACCAATAAAACAACCACTCAATGAGGAAAAAGGGAAGTCATGTTTTTCGGGAACAAACCAACGGTAGATATCGCACCGCTCAACGCAAAAATCGCCGATCAGCAAAACGAAATCGAACAGCTCAAAGCTGAAAATAGCCGTTTAAACGGAGAACTTCGTGAGCTTCAAGAACACGATAAAATGTCAAATTTGATCGTTAAACTGACCCAAGGTTTGACCAGTGCCTGCCAAAACGATCTGGTAAAACTTCAAACCGATTTGTCTCAAAATGTCCAAGAACTCGAAGAGATCGATCAGCTAAACAAAACAAACCGATCCAATGCCGACGAAATCAACGAGGCGATAAATGAATTGCTTCAAACGCAACACCATTTAGTTTCCAATATCACCGAAAACTACGGTTCTGTTTCGCAGCTCAACGAAAGTGTAAGCTCGATCAGCCACATCATTAATTTGATCAAGGACATCTCCGATCAGACCAATCTCCTCGCCCTCAACGCCGCCATCGAAGCAGCACGTGCCGGCGAACATGGGCGCGGATTTGCCGTCGTTGCTGATGAGGTACGTAAACTTGCCGAACGTACCCAAAAAGCGACCCAAGAGGTTGAAATCAGTGTCCAAACGCTCAAACAAAATGCTGTAGAGATTCATGAGCGTTCCAGCAATATGGAGACAATGTCCTCTATGTCAAACGAAAAACTTGAAAAATTCAAAAATACTCTGTTGGATTTTGGGCAACGCACCGAAACTATTGATAGTGATTCGACGAATGTCCTCTATTCCGTCTTTATGGTGTTGGTCAAAATCGACCACTTGCTCTTTAAAGCCAGAGGATATAAAAGCGTATTTACCATGAAAGTCGATAGCGAATTTGCCGATCATCATCACTGCCGATTAGGTAAATGGGCAGACACAGGCAAAGGATCGCAAATCTTCGGACATACACAAAGTTTCCGAAAACTCGAATCTCCACACAAAGCAGTACACGATAGCATCCTCTCCGCTATTGAGTGCGTTCGTGCCAATACCTGTACGAAAGAATCCGATAACGTCGCTCGATATTTCGAAAATGCTGAAACTGCCAGTCAAGATGTTATCCGTGTTTTGAGTGATATGCTCACCGAAGAGCGACAATCTCGATCCAAAAAGCATTAATAATTAACTGATAAACTCGATGGTTTTTTCCACCGGACGACCGATCACCGCTCGATTTTCTTCGATCAAAATCGGACGTTCGATCAGTTTCGGATGTTCTGCTAACGCATCGATAAGCTTTGCTTCATCCGTAACGTTTGCCAATCTTAACTCTTTATACAGATCCTCTTTGGTTCGCATCAGCTCCCGCGCCGAAACTCCCAATTTTCCTAAAAGTGTGTACTCCCTATATTTATTAGTCTTGAGATTTAAAATTTATAAGAAATGCCCGTGTAAATACCATCCCCATATGGAATAATACTAATGACAATCGGCTTCTCTTGAATACTGGCAACATAACCACAAATAGCTCCAAGTGCTACACCGCCAATAGTATCCGTAGGCCAATGCTGTCGTGCTTTGACTCTGCCCACCGCTTCATATATTGGTATTAATGCCGCAGAATAAACCCATGGATATTTTTCCCCATATTCAATCATAAATGGTATAACAACTGCCGTTGCAACAGCTGTATGACCACTTGGAAAACTATCCCCTTCTTTAAACCAATCATTTGATGAAACAGTCTGTTCTGGTCGTTTACGTCCAAAAACCGGTTTTAAAACCTCAGCAGATATCGCAGCAATCATACCTGCATCCATTGCTTTCCATGCTGTTTTTCCAAGCAATGTGGCATTTGTTTCATTCAATGCCACAATTCCACTTATACCCATTAAAGCATACGGTAAAATATCTTGTGCAACAAATATACCACTATCTCTATTTGATTTAGGAACTGAATCAAATCCATCACCGAACAACAATGAAGCTAAACTCAAAAACGTTATTATTATTTTCATTCACTCATCCAATCTTTTAAAATACCAAGGATGCTATTTTACTCTAATTTTTTGCTATGCTATCAGTGTTGTATATACGATAGAACATCTATAAACTCAAAGTTGAAAAATGAAAAATCAAACATTACTGCGGAAAATTAAATTTGCTTGGGATGGAATTATCTATGCCACACTCACAGAAGCCAATATGCGTCGTCATTGGATTATGGCTATATCGGTCATATTATTATTTATTTGGTTACAACCTACTACTCTCTGGTGGGCATTAATTATATTGTGTATTGGATTAGTCTTGGCCGCTGAACTCTTAAATTCAGCCATAGAAACCTTATTGGATCACGTGCATCCTGAGCAACATACACAAATAGGACATGTCAAGGATATGCTTGCTGGTATGGTATTGGTATTAAGTATCTGTACCGGCTTTATTGGTCTATTCGCTATTATCTCTACCTGTAAAATACAATGACATACACACATTGATTCCAGACCCACGCCGATAAACATCGCAAAATTCTCGAAAAACTCTCAAATTACCATTTTACTCCTGATGCGATCAATGCTCCTCTTGGGAGAGTATTTGAGCAATGCGCAATCGATCCCAAACTGCACCATAGCTCATGATCCAAAAACTATTTTAAAATCGTTTTCTTTAGATTGGACAGAGACAATGTCCAAATGCGATACATTCTCTAAAAATTAATTTATTCTTATTTTATACATTTAACACAAAATTAACACTCATAGTTCATAATCATGCTCTCGAAAAATACCAAACAGGAGTGAAAAGGAGGAAAAACGTCGCAGAAACACCAAACAACCACGCTCCGTCTGTCCACTGAATTGGACCTCACCGACAGACGGAAAATCGTATTGCATTGCAACGTTTTATTATAGCGTTTTTACGCTGTTTCTGCGACGTTGCCGTGCATACAATCTAAAAATAAAAGGATATGTATGTTCGATTTTCCCATATTCGAAATGCCCACGATTGGGCTAAGAATGCTCATGGCTATCAATGCGATCATCCACGTATTTGTCTCTCACGGCGGTGCCGTCGGAGGATCTGTGGTACTCGCTCTCGCCGCATGGTGGACCAATAAGAAAAATGATTTGGCGGGGTATGAAACCGTCTATCGCTTACTCATGGTCTTTTTTATCATCTCTACGTCTGTCGGTGCACTCACCGGAATCGGGATGTGGATTCACGCAAACATTATCAGCCCCAACGCTATCGGTGGACTTATCCGCGTCTTCTTCTGGAAATGGTTTATCGAGTGGATCGTCTTTAACTTCGAGGTTATTTTACTCCTCTTCTGGTTTATGACATGGAAACCTAAAGCCGCTACCACCGAAGGTCGTGCCTCTTCCGTTCGCTTCGGAGTCTATTACGCCGTATCGTCATGGATAACTATGCTTATCATCACGGCGATTTTGGGCTTTATGTTGACACCGAATTTCGATGGTCAACCGTGGATCGATCCTGAAGTTTATCCGGGTACCGTCAATTACAACAACGCCCTCTTTAACCCGACATGGTTCCCTGGTCTTTTGATGAGAACCTTTAGTTCGATTGCATTTGCCGGAGCACTTGCTATTCTATGGACATGGCTCATTACGAGTTTCAGTAAAGATGAAGAAATTCGCGCCACTAAAGAGCGTATGATCAAATTCTTCGCGACCATTATGATGGTTACCGTTCCTGTTGCTGCTGCATTTGGATACTACTATCTACTCCAAATCCCAGAAGCCGCGCGCGCCATGATCCCGACGGCGATGATGACGAGAGCGTTTGCCGATAAAATGGATTTGATGTACATGATTATCAGCGGTATCGGCGGTGCAGTCGTTGTGACCACGATTATCGCCTACTTCTCACCGAAACGTATGCCATACATCGCGGCAACACTCATGGTTGCGGCATTTATGCTCTTCTGGGGATTCGAGGAACGTACTCGTGAGTTTATCCGCAAACCGTACCTCATCTATAACTACATGTACGCTAACGGTATCCGTGTTACCGATGTGCCGTATCTCAACAAAGTGGGTATCCTCAAACACGCCATCTTCGTCGATGAAAAAGATAAAGTGATCAATGAGGACAAATCCAATCTGATTGAAGTGGGACACACCATCGCTCGTATCGAGTGCCGTGCTTGTCATACTGAAAACGGTATCAACGGCCTCAAATTTCTAACCAAAGGGTGGAGCCAAGAGGCGATTCGTAACCGTATCAACAACCTACCGGGCGGGGGAACCCCTTATATGGCTCCGTTTGTCGGAACCGAAGCGGAAAAAGACGCGTTAGCGGCTTATATCGCATCACTTAATAAAAGAGGAGAGATCAAATAATGAACTGGAAACTCCCTTTTGACATCCCCCTCGTCGTACCGACGATGGGACTACCCGGCTGGTTTTTTGACACACTGGGCGTAATCGTATTTGTCGTGCATATCGCATTTATCTATACCCTTATCGGGGCATCGACTGCGTCGGTTTTGTATAATATTTTTGGTGTATTCAAAAAATCTAAAACAAACGATTTGTTGGCATACAAAATGACTAACCCTACCACCATTAGTGAAAATATGGGGGCATTGTGGGGGGTCGCTCCGTTGCTCGTTATTTCGGTACTTTATACCGGATTTTTCTATACGGCGATTCTAAAAGTATCTCCGCATATTTTACATATCATTTACGGGAACATCTTCGCGTTCTTGCTCTCGTATGCGTATAAATTTAGCTGGCATTCATTGCATAACCACAAAGGGTTCCATATCGCTATCGGACTTGTTGCGGTATTGACGTTCTATACGTTGCCTCCGGTGTTTATGTCGATGTCAAACCTCTATTTGCAACCGGAATTATTTGCCTCAGTGCAAAATATTTGGGACATTATGTTGACACCGTTGACGTTCTTCCGTCTCATCAACTTCTTCCTCACTGCATTTGCATTCACAGGGATCGTCATGATCTATCTTGGAGTCAAATGGGTTAAAGCGGGCGGAGAAGAGGCTGAAGTAGGCCGTTTGGCGATTGATCAAGGTAAAAAATGGTTTATGTGGGCGGCACCGGTCAACATCGCTGTTTTACCGTTGGTATTCTTCGCATTCAGCCCGCGCATCAGCGAAGCGTATATCCATACGCCGTTTGTGTTCTTGCCGTTTGCGGCATCAGCAGTATTGTTGATCCTATTTTTCTTCCTACTCAAACGCTTTAGCAATGAAGAGATGTCTCTTTCCGATGCAACCAAAGCGGTGGTATTGATGGTGGTAGCCGTTGCGTTAATGGCAACAGCACGTCACGGTATCCGCGTGGTCAGTTTCGAAGAGCCACTACAGTTGCAAGCCGAAGCGACGGAAAAATACATGACCGACGTTATCGCCGAGTACAAAGCGCACAAAGAGGAGATGAAAAATGCCCCTCAAGTCGTTCTCGATCCGGCAGTTTCATTGGCAGATTCCAAAGGGTGTTTAGCATGTCATAGTGTTGATGTAGCACTAGTAGGACCTGCCTATAAAGAGGTCGCCGCCAAAGGGGAAAGTGCTGATGTTCTCACCGCTTCACTCAAAAATGGCTCAACAGGTAAATGGGGTGAAACTCCGATGCCTCCGCAAACGCTCACCGATGAAGAGGCAAAAACTCTCGTCGAATGGGTATTGAAACAAAAGTAACAACCAACTCGTCATCCCGTACTTGATACGGAATCCACTTCTTCTTTAATGGAGATGGATCCCCGGGTCAAGCCCGAGGATGACGAAACATTCGTATCCCATTTTCACAAGAGAACCCAATATGCTTCAATCGACCTCCTTAAAGATTCACAACGTATTCGGTTCTCCTGTGAGAATGGTTTTATTTGCTATTTTGATGTCTATTTCGGCATTCAGTGCCCCCTTATCGCTCAAAGACACCCCCTATTTTCATCCTAATGCCTCCGCAAACATCGTGATTTTTTACACCACATGGTGTCCGCCGTGTACCAAAAGCATTTCGCTGTTAAGTACCCTCCAAAAAGAGCATCCGCAGCTCAATATTCACCGTGTATCTGTCGATGACATCGAAAGCCAAAAGCGGGCATTGCCGTTTGGACTAGCCCAGAGCATTCCGCTGATCCTCATTGCCGATCAAAGCGGAAGCGTCGTCAAACGATTTAGTGTATTACCGGATAAAAAGAATTTAAATGATCTCATTCAGCGTCTCGAAGAGGGACGGCTCGAAAATGGTACCCTTCCGATAGAAAAACGGATCGACAGCTGGAAAATGGATCGGAAAGGGATGTGATGAAGTTTCTACGAGTTAACAGATTTTTTTTAGCCGTACTGATCCCCTTTCTCCTCATTCCGTGGATTTCATGGGACGGTTTTCATCTCCTGCTGTTCAATTTTTCCCATGATCGTCTCGAACTATTAGGAATGGAACTTGAGATCAGCACGTATGGGCTTATCGGTATTGTTATTCTTTTAGGGTTGGGAGTTGCTCTTATCTCTGCGCTTAGCCTCTCTCGTTTTTACTGTGGAACCCTTTGTCCCAATACCTTTTTTGCCCATCTACTCACTCTATTCGGTAAAAAGAAAAAATCGCTACTCTCGAAAATCGGAGGCTTTTCCCTCCTCACTTTTTTGGCTTCGATGCTGGCTTTTTCGCTCGTCGCGTATGGAATCAGTACCGATGAGCTAATCGATGCGTTAATACATCTTACCTTTGCGGGGTGGCTCGTCATCGTCCTCTCATTGCTCATGATCGCCGAGGTGTATATGGTGCAGGGGTGGTATTGCGCTTATCTCTGCCCCTATGGAGCAACGTGCGCTATTTTACCGATAGAAGATCGCCTCACCTACCGTTTTGATGATCCGAACATCAACTGTACCGAGTGCGAAGGGTGTGTCAAAATTTGCCCTATCCCTGACCTCGACATCCGTCATGGTTTTGACATCCGCTGTATCCAATGCGGGCTATGTGAAGTGGCGTGCGAAAAAGTATTTGCCAAATGCACCCATCCTTCGCTGATTCACCCTGAAAAAAGATCGATTTTGCGTGCAGGTGGGAGAAGTATGGGGATAGCGGTCGCTATTATCACAATCATCTTATTTATGTTTATTGGGATTTTCTTCTTGAGTGATTCCAATCGGCTCGACTCCTGCCGACTGGAGAATAGCGTATTATATTAGGAAATTACCATTTCCCCTCAATCGATAAAAGTACCTGTGGTTTTGTGTGCTCTTTATCCACTTGAGTCTGTGTAATCGCTCCCCCTGCATCGTACAAACGTGACGTTGTCTCTACGGTTGAAGCCGTGATATTTTTCACGTTAAACTGCAATTTAAACGTTTTATTGAGCCGTTTATTGGCATAGAGATCGAGCGTACCGTACCCTTTTTGTGATTGGGATATGAAATACTCCTGCGGATCATCGTATCCGCCGACGTAGCGATACGCTGCTCCGTAGGTGATTTCAGAGCCTTTTAGCGTGTGATCGAAACCGAGGTTACAGGTAAAATTCGGTGTTTGCAAGAGCTCTCTTTTGACTCCGGTTAGCG
>NZ_JBAQPS010000214.1:0-3396 GCF_049305995.1 Sulfuricurvum sp. | reverse complement strand
TTTCGATACTCTTTTAGTATTTGAGTTGATTGATATGAAGAGGAAGTGATAATCTCCCTACCGTCAGTAAAAAAGATATTTTCATTTGGATTTAAGAGAGATGAATAGATACGTTCCATCTCATCTTCAAAACGAAAACATAATATCAAAACACCGATAGAATGATCATCTTCGGTAATCTTTTGGGCAAATAGAAGTGTTTTATTTTGGCTTGGAAAGAGATCAGTGTACGCGTATTGTTCGATGTAGCCATCACTTTGCAGAGCACTCTTTATGACTGAATCAGAAGAAGAGGTAAGTGAATTTGTTTGATTGATATTAAGACGAATATTCCCTTGAGTATTGGTTATAATTATCTCATTATAGACGCTGTATTTCATAGTGTATTCAATGAGACGTTCTCGCAGTTTCTCTGGAGCGATGTTTCCTTTTAGAAAATCAATTATTGCCGAATCGGTTGCTAAAAAACCGACATCTGCTGTTCGCTCAAAAAGATTACGGATTAAAATATCAATACTGATTTGGGCTTTTGAACGGAGTTCTTCAGTAAATTTTTTTAAATTTTCTCGAATTAAGAGGGGAATTAGTTCTGCTTTTAGATCGCTAAAGGTTATGATGGTATTTTCTGTAAAAGAGAAGAGATTAGCTGCTTTTTCAAGTGCACATATTTTTCCGGTTAGAATAATTTTTTTCAAAAATCTGTTTTGATCATCTAAAAGTTTTATACTGTTTTGAATGAATGGAAAGATCTCTAATAATTTTGATTCCATAGTTATTACCACCTATATTTTTAGACAAATTGCGCAGAATAATATAACAAGTTTTAACCCTAGTATTGTTCATCTCTCTTCTTGTATAAGGGGCAGATTTGCATATTTTTTATACATATTTACCTTATCTTCTTCGAATAAGAATTGCAATAGTTGTTCATATACTCCAAGGAGAATGTAATGAGTGAACACGATGTGATGCGTGAAAAAATCGAAAACTATCTCAAAAAATACGCGATTGACGATGAAGCACGTTATATTGTTGCTCCTCTTATTGCCAAAAAATCATTGGAAATGAACCACCTTTATCAAGACCTCGGATTTAAAAACAGAATCGAAATGGGGCAGTATATGGCGCGCCATTTTCCCCGTCTTGCCGCTCTGAAGCTCAGGGAGAAACTCTGGAAAAAATTTCTCTACGATGCAATCGATATGGTGGCACCCGCGTGTGCTACGTGTAATGACCAAGAGCATTGCTTTACCTGCCTAATAGCGGAGGCGAGTGCGTGAAGACACCATCGATAACAACTACTGAACTTTATCTTGATACTCTCATCGGTGCGGACATCCCTGTATTTATTCATGGTAGTCCTGGGATCGGGAAATCGTATATCGTTGCCGAAGTGGCAAAAAAACATAATCTTGAACTTGTCGATGTACGATTATCCCAAATGGATCCCGTTGATTTGCGCGGAGTACCTGCCATCCGAGATGAGCAGACAGTGTGGATGCCTCCTATCTTCTTTCCGAAAGATCAAAACAGTGAGGGGATTTTGTTTCTCGATGAGCTTAACTCAGCTCCCCCCTCAGTACAAGCGGCGATTTATCAGCTGGTGCTGAACCGTAAAATGGGAGAGTATGAACTGCCTCACGGTTGGCGGATTATTTGTGCAGGAAATCGCATCAGTGACCGTGGTGTTGTCTTTCGTCTCCCGACACCGCTGGCGAATCGGATGGTGCATTTGAGTGTCGAGGCACGGTTTGAGGATTTTAAACTCTTCGCGATTCGAGAGGGATTGCACTCGTTTGTGATCGGATTTTTGGGATTCCGTCCCGATTTACTCACCTCTGAGAGTGTAAGTGAGGATGATAGTAATCCCGCATTTGCAACCCCGCGCAGTTATCATATGCTCTCGAATGTTTTGAAAACCAACAATGACACATCCCGTATTGCCCCGATTATCTATGGATTAATCGGATACGGGGCTGGAATCGAGTTTCTCTCGTATGTGAAAGTGTACGAAAAGCTCCCCGATGTTGGAGCTATTTACCGAGGCGAATACCCGAGTGTCGATAAAAGCGAACCGGCACTGCTGTATGCACTCGTTTCGGCTATGGTGGAACTTTATCGCGGAGGTGATGAAGCGTCGAAACATCTGTTCGGTTTCGCCCAAATCTTGCCGACCGAGTTTGGGGTAATGCTGATCAAAGATGCTATCGTCAAAGATGCCTCTATCGCTGAGTGTACTGAGTTTGACGGATGGATTGAGAAATATGGGGATTATATTTTGTAGCGTATTACAAACTTGCTAACATAGAGTAATTTTATACTTTAAAAAAAAGCCATAAAAATTAACAGGCTATTTTGAAAATGTCACGATATTGTTTTTTAAACCAATCAATATCATTGGTCAGAATATCATCAAACAAATGACCTTTGTATTTTTCAAGACCAAATTGAATAGTCTTTTTTTCAATTCCTTGTCGCCATTTGCTTTTATCATTTTTGTGTATAACGCAAAAGACTATTTTATGATAATCAATAGGGATATTACATTGGGCACATAATTCAGATAAAACTTCTTTCCCTTTTTCAAGCTTGTCATGAATATTTTTTTTATCAATATCACAAGGTTTTTGATTCTTAAATTCAACCATATAAATAGTTTCATTTTTGAACATTAGGGTATCAGGTGATGCTGGTTGTTTTAGTGGATATTCAGCTTTTACTAAATCATCGAATGAGCAATAAAAATTTTCATCATCATTGCACATATATTCATTATTTCTTTTATCAAAACTAATCATTTTCAAAGATTTTTTGTAAGAACTGATTTTTTGATCGAGGATACGTAAATCAGCCATTTAGTTTTTCTGCATCCATATCATCAAAAGTTATAAAAGGCTCTGATAGCTTTTCGAATATTTTTTCTAAACTATCATCACTTTTAATAATTTTCCCATCTTCAGCTAAATAATAATTGGCATTAATATTTTCTTTTTCTGCGAATCGTTTCAATGCTTCGATCATATAGGGGCTATGAGAATTGACAACAACATTGAGACCTTCTTCTTTAATAAGGTCAATAATGACTTGCGCATACGCTAATTGCCATTTTGGATGTAAATGTACTTCCGGCTCATCTAAAATCAGCAATGATCTATTGTCTAAGAAGCCATTACGATTTAGCATTTGCAAAATACCAAAGCATTTTAGACCACTTGCAACATTGATGGATTTAAATGTTGCATGATCTTTTTTGAAAATAAATTCACGTTTTTTTCTATCATATTGGAAATGACCGTTAAGAACCGTTTGAAGATGATTGTTCTTAAATAAATGGTTAAATAGATCATCACTTCCAAAGGAAAGTTTATCAACTAAATCTTTGACTCGTAATGAAAC
>NZ_JBAQPS010000213.1:0-11706 GCF_049305995.1 Sulfuricurvum sp. | reverse complement strand
TAGTGCCTATTTTTCGACTGATCCAGAAATTTTATATCGTAAATTAGATCATTATCATCAGCTTTTTATCCCTACGCAAATTTAACCCTTATTAAGTCATTTTTTTGTAATATATACCTTATTCCCTAACCATTTATAGACTAGGTTTTTTTATGACAATTTCTATTAATCTAAAACGCATTCTTGATCACTCTTATCCGATTCATATCGGTTCTTTGCCAGACATAAATTGGGACGGAAAGGTGGCTATTTTGACCAATCCTAAAGTGGCAGGTTTACATTTACAAACGCTTCTTTTCCGATTAAAAGCCAAAGAGATTTATATTATAACAATTCCTGATGGGGAACAATACAAAAATATGGAGACGATAGAGTTTATTTTAGATCGTATGTTTGATCACCGTCTTAACCGTAAATCGCTTTTAATTGCTTTTGGCGGTGGTGTCATTGGTGATATGGGTGGATTTGCCGCGAGTTTGTTTAATCGCGGGATTGACTTTATTCAAATTCCAACCACACTTTTGGCTCAAGTTGATTCGAGTGTCGGTGGAAAAACGGGAGTCAATAACCGCTTTGGTAAAAATCTAATCGGTGCTTTTCATCAGCCAAAATCGGTTTATATCGATCTGTCATTTCTTGCAACGCTCCCATCTCGCGAATTTGGTGCCGGTGTTGCTGAAGTCATTAAAATGGCAGTAACATTTAACCGTGAATTTTTTGAGTGGTTGGAAAATAACGACCTTCGAGAGGGAGAGAATCTCCAGTATGCGATTCGAATGGCGGTAGAGACGAAAGCTCGTGTTGTAGAAGAGGATGAAAAAGAGCACGGTCTGCGCGCCGCACTCAATTATGGTCATACATTCGCTCATGTGATTGAGAACGAAACTAAATACGAAACGTATCTACACGGTGAGTGTGTTGCTATCGGTATGGTAATGGCAAACGATTTGGCATGTGAAGCAGGGCTTATGAGTTTTGATGAAGCTAATCGTGTGAAAGCACTTTTGTCACGTTATAATCTTCCTTTAAGCTATCCGATTACTAACGTTGAGAAGTTTTATCAGACCTTTTTTCTCGATAAAAAAAGCAGTGATAGTTCGATTACTTTTATTCTTCCTCGTGGAATCGGGGGAGTAGAGATAACAGAGCGTATCGATTCTGAAGCCGTTAAAAAAATATTGTCTGCCTATGAAGTGAGAAGCGTGTGAGAGGATATAGATTTTTTTTATCACTTTTTTTCGCTAGTGTTTTACTCCTCAACGCTGCTCAAAAAGAGGATAAATCTACGGAAGAACAATCGGTAGAGCTACCAAAAGAGATTCAAATTGAGAATGCTCAGGATGAACTCTCAAAAATTCAAAAAGAACTTTCACATGGCAACAGTATTTGGCTCAAAAGCTATAACTCCTATATGGCGTATCAAGAAGCACGTAAAAGTCTTAGAGATGTTAAATATCGGATTGAACAGCTCGAAAACCGTTCTGCCAGCATTGAGCGAAAACTTGAGATTGAAGCGCTTCAAGCGAAACAAAAAGTCTTAACCGAACAGATCGATCTGCTCAAAGCACAGGGGACATCCCCATTTGTCTCGCTCCTAAAACCGGATGAAGCGGGTGAACTTCCTTCCATCACGAATCCGTTTGATATTTTTACAGGGCTTTCGTATATCAAACGGGTTAACAGCCAGTATCGCGATTATGTGTTGCGTGAAGAGGAACTTCAAGAGCTGATAGCTCTTTTAGAACATCAAGTCGAACTCTATAAAGAGCTAATGCACTTAAATCCAAAAGCCGATTATGTAGTTGAACTCGATGCAACACTACTGCAAGTGGAAAAGTTTAAATTAGCCCTTGAAACACTTATTTCGACTGCCGATGTGTACGAAAAACGGATTGAATCGACCGAAGCCAAAATCAACAAAGAGATTAAAGATCAGATTTTCAAACTACTCAATATCGGGATGATTGTTGTTGTTCTGTTTGTCATCTCTTTTTTGTTCAAACGGGTTATCAAACGCTATATTGTTGATAATGAACGGTTTTATATGGCAAATAAAATCGTCACTTTTATCAATGTAACACTCATTATCTTGATTCTTCTCTTTAGTTACATTGATAATGTGGGCTATTTCGCCACTGTTTTGGGATTCGCATCTGCCGGTTTGGCAATTGCGATGCGTGACTGGTTTATGTCTCTTTTGGGTTGGTTGGTGATTGTGGTCGGTGGATCCATTCATGTAGGAGATCGTGTTCGGTTTATGAAAGATGGGATGGAGTATGTGGGGGATGTTTTAGATATCTCGATGCAGCGTATTACCCTCATGGAAGATGTGACGCTGACGACTGTGATGACAAATCGTCGTGCCGGGCGGATTGTATTTGTACCAAACAACTATATTTTTACCTCGATGATCGCTAATTATTCCCATGCATCGCTTAAAACGGTATGGGACGGGATCGATATCGTGATCACCTTTGATTCGAATCATAAAAAAGCAACCCATTTGGTAAAAGAGATTTGCCGAAAATACTCCAAAGGCTACACCGATATCACCCGTAAACAGATTAATAAACTGCGTGATAAATACAGCCTTAAAAACAGTAATGTTGAACCGCGTGTTTTTAATTTTATCGAAAGTAATGGAATGAAAATTAGTGCATGGTATCTGACAAATGCGTATGCGACATTGACACTGCGCAGCACGATTTCAGCCGATATCGTCGATGCTTTTAACGCCGAGCATGATATTACGATCGCCTATCCGACTCAAACTTTTTATACGGCTCCTATCCCTCCAAAATCTCCACCACCGATGGATGTGCAATGAAGCCGAAAGTTTATTTCAAAACATTCGGTTGCCGTACCAATCTCTTTGATTCTCAAGTAATGATGGGTGCTTTGAATGATTACGAAGTGATTGAGGATGAGAGAGAGGCGGATATCGTTGTCGTCAACTCCTGTACCGTCACCAACGGTGCCGATGTGAGTGTCCGCGGTTATATCAACCAAATGGATAAACAGGGGAAAAAGCTTTTTTTAACCGGATGCGGAGCCCATACGAAGGGAGAGTCTCTTTTTAGCAGTGGAAAAGTGCAGGGGGTATTTGGCCCATCAGAAAAAATGAAAATCAATACACTCCTCTCATCGGATAGCCGCTTTTATGAGATCGGTGATCTGAACTACATCGATGATGCAATCGTCAATGAGTTTGTCGGAAAATCACGCGCGTTTATCAAGATCCAAGAGGGGTGTAATTTTCGGTGCAGTTACTGTATTATCCCCTTTGTACGCGGTGATGCCCGAAGTATGGATGAAGCCAAGATTTTGGAACAAGTGTCACGACTCGCTAGCAACGGATTCGGGGAATTCGTTCTGACCGGAACCAATGTCGGAAGCTACGGGCAGGGTGAGGGGCGTAATATCGCCGAGCTCATGAAAAAGATGTCACGGATACGGGGGGTTCGTCGTATTCGTGTAGGTTCGCTAGAACCGATTCAGATCAATGAATCCTTTCGGGAAATTTTGGATGAGCCGTGGTTGGAACGTCATTTACATGTAGCGATACAACATAGCTCAGATGAGATGCTTCGTCTGATGAACCGCCGTAATCGGCACAAAAGCGATGTAGAACTCTTCGGAATGCTTAATGCCAAAGGGTTTGCTCTAGGAACCGATTTTATCGTCGGTCATCCGGGGGAGAGTGAGGCAATTTGGAAAGAGGCGATGGAAAACATCAAACAATTGCACCTTACCCATATCCACCCATTTACCTACTCTAAACGTGACAGTACACCGAGTGCGACGATGAAACCGGAAGTTAACGGTGCACTCTCTGCTCAAAGAATGGCTGAACTCAATGCCTTGATTAATGCAAACAATCATGTATTTCGAGAAAAAATGGCTTCCATTCCTTTGGAAGTTTTAGTCGAATCGAATGATAGTAAATACTTTAGCGGGTATGATCAATTTTTTAATAAAGTGATTATTGAATCGAATGAAGATATCACAGGTGATTGGATCACACTGGAACACTATGAGGTACACGATGAATATAACATGGCGAACTTTTAATCGAAATCAGCTCATCCTTATCCTATCGGGAGGGATTATTCTCCTTTTGCTTCTTTTTGCACTATTACGTGATAGCGGAGATACGATAACTCTTGCCGAAGCAACCAAATTGATCGAAAATAATCAAATCGAAAAAGCATTTAGTGACGATGGCTATACCTATTTTGCAACCAAAGAGAATGGTATTGTTAAAATCGCTTCCTCACAACTCCCCTCCGAATTGACCGCAAATTTGTTGATTGAGCCAAAGAGGGGAAATGGGTGGATTTGGTTTTTTCTCTTTTTCGGACTCATCGGTGGTGCGGGATTTTGGGCATGGAAAAGTAAACTCGGATTTGAAGATGATGCACCAGTTGCAGAAACTACTGTGACAAAAACTGCCGTAGCGGAACCGGAAGCCCCTTCTTCCAATGTAACCGCAGTTAAATCGACGGTCAGATTTAGCGACATCGGCGGTATCGGTGATGTCAAGGAGGAACTCGAAGAGATCATCGACTTTTTACGCAATCCAAAACGCTATTATAGTTTTGGTGCCCGTATGCCTCGCGGGGTGTTACTAGTAGGTCCTCCGGGGGTCGGTAAAACGATGATTGCCAAAGCGGTTGCCGCTGAAGCGGATGTCCCTTTTTTCTACCAAAGCGGTGCCTCGTTTGTTCAGATTTATGTCGGTATGGGGGCAAAACGGGTGAGCGAACTTTTCTCCGCCGCCAAGAAAAATGCCCCGGCGATCATCTTTATCGACGAGATCGATGCCGTGGGTAAAAAACGTGAGGGAGGACGAAACGACGAACGCGAGGGGACCCTCAATCAGCTCCTTACCGAGATGGATGGGTTTGAAGATACCAGCGGCATCGTTGTTATCGCTGCGACCAATAATATCGATGTGATGGATGCGGCACTTCTTCGTGCAGGGCGGTTTGACCGCCGGATTTTTGTGGAGCTTCCGACCGCCAGTGAACGTGAAGCTATTTTGAATAAATATCTCCGCCATATCCCTAATGACCTCTCTATCGCTGAAATTGCCAAAATGACGGTTGGATTTAACGGTGCCTCACTCGCGGCATTGGTCAATGAAGCGGCATTGCTGTGTATGCGCCAAAATGAGATTCAGGTAAAACTTGAACACTTCTTAGCCGTCAAAGATAAGGTGATGTTCGGTAAAAAGAAGATCGCGATGCTCAGTGACGAACAACGCCGTTATCAAGTGCGCTATCAGGCAGGGAAAGTATTTGCCGCCACTTGGTTTGATCTACCATTCGAGAAGATCACACTGACCAATGATTCAATCACCCCTCCCACGGCTGAACCACAACTGCGTCATGAGATCGAAGCACACATACGAGTGCATCTAGCGGGGATTGCGGCATCGCATATCCGTTTCGGTGAACACGCCAGCAATGCGTCCCATGATTTGGGTGTTGCTAAAGAGTTGGTTCATGCAATGGTGTATGAATACGGTATGGGCAGTACAATCCAACCCTCTGTTGAGGATGAAGCTGCGCTCACCGATCGCCTCTATACTGAAATGAGTACCTTATTAGAGCGTCATGAAAAAATTCTCTCCAAATTTGAAACGATTTTGGATGAATACGAGCATATTTCCAAAGCCCTTGCTAAAGCAACGATGAATGAGATTTTATAGCGGTTTTGCCCTGAGCGGGGACCAGCACTTTTTTGATCCCTATCTCAAACAGAGTGAGTATACGGTAGCAGGTTTCAGCTATGGTGCGATCAAAGCGGCACAATACGTTCATGATGCACATGAACGTATCGATACCCTCCAACTTTTTTCTCCCGCTTTTTTTCAGACCAAAAAAGAGTCGTTCCGTCGCCTCCAAATGGGGGGATATTTCAAAAATTCTGAGCGCTATTTGGAAAATTTTGTAACCAGTTGTTTCGCACCGCTTCCAAAATCTCTTATCTGTATTGGTGAAAATAATGCAGAAGGATTGGAAGAGCTCCTCTATTTTGAGTGGACGAGTGAACTGATGGAGTCTATATGCTCTAAAGGGACGCGTATCGAAGTCTATCTAGGTTTGGAAGATCAGGTGATCGACGTCGCGGGAGCAAGGGAATTTTTTCTTCCCTATGCCACCATTATTTCTATAAGAAGAGGAAACCATTTTTTACAGGAGTCATTATGAGTAGAATAAAGATAGGGGTTATTACCGCATCCGACCGTGCGAGTGCAGGGATTTATGAAGATATTTCGGGTGTTGCAATTCAAGATGCGATGAGAGACTACCTCATGTCAGAACACGAAATCGTCTATCGTTGTATTCCAGACGATCAGTATACGATTGAAGAGACGATGATGGAGTTATGTGACCGTGCGGGGTGCTGTCTTGTGGTGACGACGGGGGGGACAGGTCCTGCAAAGCGTGATGTGACCCCTGAAGCGACGGAGAACGTTTGTGAGAAGATGATGCCAGGGTTTGGTGAATTGATGCGGCAAGTGAGCCTTAAATATGTTCCTACGGCGATTTTGTCGCGACAGACAGCAGGAATTCGAGGCAAATCTCTGATTATCAATCTCCCCGGCAAACCAAAATCGATCCGTGAGTGTTTGGATGCAGTATTTCCGGCTGTACCGTACTGTATCGATTTGATCGAAGGGCCGTATTTAGAGTGCAATCCGGAAGTTATGAAAGCGTTTCGACCGAAACAGTAAGTGAATTTTTGAAAAGATTTCCCGCTAATGCGGGAAACGTAGAAGATTACAGGAAATTGACTTTTGTGACGTGGTGTTTAAGCCCGAGTTCCTCAGAAGTACATCCGAGTGCAAGCCCAACCATTTGTTGCATATGAAGGACAGGAAGAGAGACTTCACGACCGATAGCAATAGATGCATGGTGCGTTTGAGTATCAAGTTTGAGATGACACAGAGGACAAGGCGTGACCATCCAGTCCGCATTCGCATCCATCGCACCCGCAACGGCATTACCCGTTAGGATAGCAGCCGTACGAGGTGCTTGTAGCTCAGCATGGAAACCGCAGCATTTATTTTTCTCAACATAATCCACGCTTGCACCGCCGCACGCGACGATAAGATCATCGAGTGAAGTAGGCGTATAAGCGCTTTCATGTTTTTTGTGAGATTCGTTTTGAAGCTCTGAGGGACGGATATTGTGACAACCGTAGAAAGGGGCAATGTTAAATTGGCTTAAAGGTTTTACGACCATCTCTTTGATCTTATCTAAACCAAAATCATCGATGATGGCATACAAGAAGTGGGTGATTTGTGATGTACCTTTGTACTCTAATCCAACTTCTGCGAGCTTTGCATTTACTTTTGCTTTTAGCTCTGCATTGTGATCAAGGCGGTGTTTGGTCATAGCGGTGTTGAGCTGACAGGTATTACATATAGTGACCATTGTAAGACCGTGTTTTTCAGCATACGCGATGTTACGCGCATTTAAAACTAAAGATAAAAAGTCATCATAATCTTGTAGGTGTGAAGCGCCGCAGCACGACGCTTCGGTGAGTTCTACCAGTTCAATCCCCAGTTTTTTTGCTACTGCCAGTGTTGACATCATTTGCTCTGGTGTACTCTCTTTTGCGGTACAACCGGTAAAAAGTGCGTATTTTAATTTTTCCATTGAGTACTCCCTAAAACTTTACTGTTGATGAGGATTTGACAAGTTTTTTGATCTCATCTAATTTATCGGCTTTTGGCATATTCCATGGCAATACGATTTTACCTTTAGAAAACATTTTAAGTGCGACAGGGACATGTTTTAGGACGCCAATATTTCCCTCTGAATAACGTACGAGTTCGCCTTCATCCAAAAGACCATGTTTAGCGATAGAGTGGGCAAAACCGACGGCATGGCGAGTAGCGACGTTGTTTTTTGCAATGTTAGCTTCAAACACCATGTTATGGAGTTTGGTGATTTTTTCGATCGGATTGACCTCTTTAGGACAAACCTCCGCACACTCCATACATTTGACACAATCCCAAACCCCTTGAGCCTCTTCATTGACGATATGAAGACGCTCAACAGAGGCTTCATCACGTACATCGGCACTGAAACGGTATGCCGCTGCAAAAGCTGCCGGTCCAAAGTATTCTTCATTGATTTCTAATGCCGGGCATGAGTAGTGACATGCGCCACATTGGATACAATAATCGGCTTCGAGAAGTTTTTCTGCATCGTGAGGGCTGACAAGGTGCTCTTGTGCAGGATGTTCTTCGATTTCACTAACAATATATGGCTTAATGGCAGCATGTTTGTCCCAGAAATCTTTTTTATCGATAATCAAGTCTTTGATTGCTCGTTTGATGCTCAACGGTTCAAGGGTGATTTCACTGCCGAATGTTTCCACGAGGTCAAACAGACGGGTTTTACACGCCAAAATACCTTTGCCGTTCGCTTTGATCGAACAGACACCGCAGATACCGTGACGGCAGCTGCGACGATATGAGAGACTTCCGTCATGATCCCATTTGATGCGGTTTAGAATGTCGAGAACAACCTCTTCATGGGTTACATCCAAAACGTAAGTGTTATAGTAAGGAAGGTAATCAGTCTCTTCATTGAAACGGAAAACTTTAAACGTTACTTGTTGCGATTTTATCGTATCCATATTCTCTTCCTTAATATGATCGTGCTTTGAGTTCATGGCGACCGAGGGTAACGTCCATGTAGTCAAGCTTGATTTCACCGTTTTCGTCCATGTATGCCATGGTGTGTTTCAAGAACTGCTCATCATCACGTGTCGGAAAATCTTCACGGAAATGGGCTCCACGGCTCTCTTTGCGATCCAATGCACTCGCAACGATAAAGAGGGAATAATCGAGCATATGCCCGAATTCAATCGCTTCTTGAAGCTCCGTATTAAAAATTTTCGATTTATCCGAAATACGGATATGTTGATAGCGGTTACGTAAATCTTTTAGAATTTCCATTTGTGCTGTTAGAGTTTCTGCTGTTCGGAAAACTCCCGCATTATCGCTCATTGATTGTTGAAGCTCTTCGCGAAGAGCCGGTACCGATTCTTGACCATTATTGGTTAATACCCAGTTCATTTCGTCTATCATACGTTCTGCATCTGCTTCAGTAGCAGGGTGCAACGTGAGACTATCTACTTCTTCAACCATGGTTTTACCGACGAAACGGCCGAACAATAGTGCTTCGAGAACTGAGTTTGCACCGAGGCGGTTTGCACCGTGGACGGATGAACATGAACACTCACCTGCCGCGTAGAACCCTTCAACAAACTCTGAGTTGTTTTTACGAACATGACCGTGTTTATCCATAGGGATACCACCCATTGAGTAGTGCGCCGTAGCCGAGATCAAGATCGGCTCTTTGATCATATCAAGACCTAGGAAGGTGATCGCAAGGTCGCGAAGTTCCGGTAGCCGTTCCATGATTTTATCTTTGCCCAAATGGACGAGATCGATAAATACAGCGTCTTTACGAGGACCGACACCGCGTCCTTCACGAATTTCTTGGATAATCGCACGGGCAACAACGTCGCGTGAAGCAAGTTCCATAGCATTCGGTGCGTATTTTTCCATAAAACGCTCTCCTAAAGAGTTGAGAAGTTTCCCACCCTCACCACGAGCCGCTTCAGAGATCAAAACACCGTTTCCTGAGAGTCCTGATGGATGAAATTGGACAAACTCCATATCTTCCAATGGAAGACCGTGACGTGCTACGAGGGAGAGACCGTCTCCGGTATTCGCATGAGCGTTTGAGTTGATTTTAAATGCACGAGCGTATCCGCCGGTAGCAAACATAACCGCTTTAGCATTGAAAATTGCTTTTTCGGAATTACGGATATTGTAGGCACTTACTCCGTATACTTTACCTTCGTTATACAACAAATCGGCAACATACCACTCATCCCAAAACTCAACGCCTTCGCGGAATGCTTGTTCGTAAATAGTTTGAAGGAGAGTTAGCCCTGTACGGTCTTTTGCAAAACAAGCACGCGGTGAAGATTGTCCACCGAACGGGCGCTGAGCAATGGTTCCGTCTTCGTTACGGCTGAATGCCGCACCCATACGCTCTGCCCAACGGATTGTTTCAGGTGCTTTTTCACACATAAACTGAACGACGTCTTGGTCTGCAAGGTAGTCTGAACCTTTTACGGTATCGAATTCATGAAGTTCAACACTGTCTGCATCACTAAATGCTGCATTGATCCCTCCTTGAGCTGCACCTGAGTGACTTCGTAATGGGTGTAGCTTTGTGACGACGGCAACTTTTTTGCCGGCTTTTTGCAATTCGCGAGCTGCGGCACATCCGGCCAAACCGGCTCCTACAATAACCGCATCATAAGTATAAATGGGAATACTCATACGCCTTCCTTGTGTAAAATCTGTAAGGGATTATAGCGTGAGGCTCCTTGAGTAAGATTAAAAAAGGTGATAAAGCAGTGTTAAGATAGAAACTTTTGATTGTTGTCCTAAATAGTAACAATGGAAAGATTAAACTAAGAAATGCAATTTAACACTTGCATAATCTGATTTTGTCTATAATAATACCATCTTTTATTAACAATGGATCATAGTACGTGGATGCAGAAGGCTATTTCATTTCTACTTTTGCTTCGGTGGGTACTCGTATCGGAGATGATGGAGCATCTCTGGGGCGATGGGTGTACAGTAAAGATCTGTTTTTTGAAAATATCCATTTTAAACGCCAATGGCTAAACTATTTTCAAATCGGCTACAAGGCGATGATTGTCAATATTTCGGATGCCATAGCGATGAATGCGACCCCAAAGTATGCACTTTTAGGAATCGCGATCCCAAGATCGATGTCTTTGCATCAGATGGATGAACTATCACGAGGGATTCGTACTGCTGCCTCGCAGTATGGTATCGAGATTATCGGAGGGGATACGATTTCCAACGTGAAACTCGATCTTTCTGTTACGATTATTTCCGAATCCACTCATCCGTTGTATCGTCGAGGGTTAAAGCGGGGGGATATAATCGCTTATACAGGGAAAATAGGCACGTCGGCAAAACAGCTTCGTTATCTTCTCAGCGGCGGAAAAGTGCATACGAAAAGCCGATTTATAGCTCCCCAGCTACGTCAGGGATTTGTTTCTCAAGCACGTCGATATCTACGGTGCGGAATGGACATTTCCGACGGTCTTTTCAGCGATGTTGAAAAGTTATCCCGTGCAAATCGGTTGGGAGTTCAATGGGATAAAAAAATTCCCAAAAAAATCGGTTGTAGCGGCGAGGAATATGAGATGCTAATTGCCTTTCCCCGTCGTTATCTTATAACACTTCAGCGTATTGCCGCACGTAATCGGACAACGATCACTGCAGTAGCCCACGCGGTACGTGGAAGTTATACCAATTGTTGTAAACGACATCATTTTTAGGAGTTACATGGAACGTCAATATTATCTTCCTCATAGTCCAATCGAGTTTCATTTTCGACAAAGTCCGCGCGATTTTGTTGTTGATGAGATTCCTCTTTACCCTTTTAGTGGTGAGGGTGAACATTTGGTTTTACATGTCCGAAAAAAGAATCTTTCCACATGGCAGATGATTGATATTTTCAGCAACCATTTGGGGATCAAAGGGCGTGATATCGGTTATGCCGGACTCAAAGATAAAAATGCCCAAACCAAGCAGTACATCTCTCTCCCGCGCAAATTTGAGTC
>NZ_JBAQPS010000212.1:0-9056 GCF_049305995.1 Sulfuricurvum sp. | reverse complement strand
TCGAATTCCTGACGGCTAAATCCTTTGTAAATAGAGGCAACAGGGGTTATGAGTGAAGAGAGGGCAGCCCCTCCAAGCTCCCAATTGCCAAAATGGGCAGAGACAAAAATGATCCCTTTCCCTTGCGCTAAAATAGCATCCACCTTGTCACGGTTTGTAAATGTTACATGCGACGCGATCTCTTCGGCACTGTTTCGGCGATTTTCCATTGTTTGGAGTAAATTGAGAGCTAAATTACGGTAACAATAACGCTCTATCTCCCCTTTTTCTTTCTCACTCAGGCTCTGATTAAAGGCAAAAGCGAGATTTTGTTGAATCACTTTGTTACGTTTAGGGGCGAATTTATGCGCTAACACTGCTAGGGAGGTAAATAGAGCTTTTCGCCATGATTTTGGAAGTGTCATTAATAGAGTATCCACTACTAAAAAGAGACGATATAAGAGCATTACAACAGTTCCTTGGCTTTTTGAAGTATCGTTGATGGGTTAATCTCTCGGATTGAAAAATCGTCTCGATTAATTTTTAAAATATTAACTGATGAGGGAGATTTGATGCCAATATTGATAGCAGTGGGGAAAATCATCCGCTCATTGGTTGGACCAAAAAGGGTAATGGAAGCTCTGTTCATTGCCCAAGCCATATGGGTAGGCCCCGTATCGTTACCGATGGTGAGATCACAATGACCGATAAAACTGATCAGTTCACGTAATGACATTTTCGGTGCTACATGGGCATTGTGTGAGCGTTCAGCAATCCATTGCGCATCGTCGCGTTCAGCTTCACTTCCCCAGATCAGATGGCATGGGTAGGGGAGCACGTCGCAAAGGGTGAGAAAATGCTCTTTGGGATAACATTTACTCGGCCATGATGCACCGATAACACAAGCGATGTTTTTTTCACCTTTGAGACTTTCAGGCTTTTCATGGAGTTCAAAGAGGGGCTTTTTATTGATAATGTCGTTTTCATCATAAGTGATCCCCAACGCTTCGGTGATCACGAGAACATTGCGTTTGATAACATTCATCTCATAAGGGATTGCAGAAGCGGTATCATAAAACCATGCAGCGATCTTTTCACGTGCACTTTGCCGATCAAAACCGTGAACTTTTCCCTTTAAAAAATGGGTGATTAGCGCCGATTTCAGTAACCCTTGCGCATCGATAATATGATCGTAGCTAGGGCGAGATTTAAGCTCATGGATGGTTGAATGCAAAAGGTGTAAACTTTTCGTTTTTTTCATTTTTTTGAGTGGAACCGAAATGGCTGAATTGAGGAGTGGATGGGCTGTTAAAATAGGTGCAAAAGCCTCTTCAACATACCAGTCTATCACCGCATCAGGGTAGCGGTGACGGATGATTTGCAACACTACGGCAGTATTGACAATATCGCCCAGTGCGCTAAGACGAACAATAGCGATACGCATGTGAGGTGAATTCATAAGCGTAACTATAGCGCAACTAAGCTACAATCTCCCTCAAAATAAGGACGAGGAGATTAGGATATGGTCGTTCAAGATATTCAACAATATTCGGAAATCCGCCCAAAAGCACGGGCCTATTTTTGCTATTTATTCCATAAAAATCTTCCCAATCACCTTCCCTCCGTCTCGATTGAGACACTGAGTGCACGTCTCCTTAAAATCCGTGGAGATTTAAAAGAGCTTGAAGCGGCCTATTTACTCGATGCCAAGGGGAATCAAGTCACGCCGACGTATCTGAAAAATGGGAAAAAAGAGGAAGATATCGGTGAAAACCGCTCCACTCGTGCCTATTATTACCGTGCGATGCATGAGCGCCGATGTACGATTACCGATCCTTATCCCTCGCTTTTGAATGATGAACTCACCGTTACCGCATCTGAGCCTATTTTTGATGAAAAGGGTGAGATTGTTTATGTCGCCTGTATCGATCTTCCTCTCGCCGAAGTGCTTCGTATCGCCCATCCGCTTGCATCTGAAACGGCGGCAGGGCGTTTTTTCAAAATCATTTACGCTATTTTTTCCGTAGCCCTCTCCTTTGTGGCCTTACTTCTTTTTGTAAAAGGGATTGAAGGATTTTTAGCCTACGGAATGGGGCATTACGACAAAATCGAAATCAAAGATATTTTTGAAGCAACCATTCTCCTCACCCTCTCTCTGGCAACGTTTGATCTAGTGAAAACACTGTTTGAAGAAGAGGTACTGGGACGGAGTAAAAAAGATCCGGCATCCGATATCCATAAAACGATGGTCCGCTTTTTGGGATCGATTATAATTGCTCTCTCTATTGAAGCGCTCATGTTGGTCTTTAAATTTGCGATGACGGCACCTGAGATGCTTATCAATGCAATTTATATTATAGGAGGGGTAGCCGTTTTGATCGTCAGTTTGGCGATATATATCCGATTTACTCATGACAAGGAACGATTATGATAGCTATTGTTGATTATAATATGGGAAATTTAGCCAGTGTTAAAAATGCCTTTGATCTTCTCGGAGAGAAAGTAGTTGTTGAATCAGACCCTCACAATCTTAAAAATTATGATCGTATTATTCTCCCTGGTGTCGGTGCTTTTGGGGATGCGATGGAACATCTGCGTGAGCGAGGTATGGATCAAGCAGTGCGTGAGTATGCTCAAAGCGGAAAATATTTACTGGGTATTTGTCTTGGGATGCAGTTGTTGTTTGAATCGAGTGAAGAGTTCGGACTCTCTGAGGGGTTAGGGCTGATAGCGGGGCGGGTTGTTGCATTCGATAGCAGTCGCTTTCACACACCTCTGAAAGTTCCCCATATGGGATGGAATCGGATGTTTACTTCGCAACACCCACTCTTTGAAGGGCTTGACGAAGCGCATTACCTCTATTTTGTTCATTCTTATCATGCTCTGTGTCAAGATGAAAGAGATAGTATCGGTGAGTCCGTTTATGGATACCGTTTTACAAGTGCAGTAGCCCATGAAAATGTTATGGGGATTCAGCCTCACCCAGAGAAAAGCCATAAAAATGGGTTAACAATACTCAAAAATTTTATTAAGTTATAAAGGAGTTAAATGATTATTTTTCCAGCGATTGATCTTAAAGACGGCAAAGCGGTCCGTCTTACCAAAGGGCTTATGGAGAGTGCAAAAATTTATTCTGATACGCCATGGGAGTTGGTGAAAACGTTTGAAGAGATGGGAGCCACTTGGGTTCATTTGGTCGATCTTAACGGTGCTTTTGCGGGTGAACCGAAAAATTTGGAGCAAATCCGCGCAATTCGTGAAAACTGCAATGTGAAACTCCAACTTGGAGGGGGGATTCGTGATGAAGAGACGATTCAACGCTATTTAGAGTTGGGGATTGATCGGCTGATTTTAGGCTCTATCGCACTTCGTGATCCGGAATTTGTTAAATCAATGGCGGCAAAATATCCGATTGTTGTCGGTATTGATGCGATTGATGGCTATGTCGCAGTTGAGGGCTGGGGCGAGGTGAGCAGTATGAGAGCAACCGATTTGGCACGTGCTTTTGCAGACGCTGGGGTAGAAGCGATTATTTGTACCGATGTGGGACGTGATGGAACACTTAGCGGGGTGAATGTTGATTTTACACTTGATATTGCCAGAGCATCTGGAATACCTACAATAGCCAGTGGTGGAGTTAAAGATGGAAGTGATATAGAAGCATTGATAGAGAGTGGTGAAATCTCTGGTGCAATTATTGGCAAAGCATTTTATGAGGGAAGAATTGACCTCAAAAAGTTTCTTTAAACTTACCGCAAAGATGGATAGGTTATCATTGGGCATTTATTCTATGCGTTAATAAGAATTGACAAAAGGACATACTTTGAAATTATTGGTTGTAGATGATAGTTCCACAATGCGACGTATTATTAAAAATACGCTTTCACGGCTTGGTTATGAAGATGTTTTAGAGGGTGAAGACGGACTTCAAGGATGGAGCGTTCTTGATACAAATCCGGACATAGGAATGTTGATTACCGACTGGAATATGCCGGAAATGAATGGGTTGGAATTGGTTAAAAAAGTGCGATCAGATACACGTTTTTCTGACCTGCCGATCATTATGGTTACAACAGAGGGAGGAAAAGCGGAAGTTATTACTGCCCTTAAAGCAGGGGTTAATAACTATATTGTTAAGCCATTCACTCCACAAGTGTTAAAAGAAAAACTATCAGCCGTTCTTGGTACTGAGGCTTAATGCAAGATTATTATTACATGATGGTGGTTAAACCATCATCGCATTTAGAGCTTTTTAGCGATTTTTTAGTCGATGTTCTTCCGGTTGGTTTTGAAGAGATTGATGAGGGTTTTATTATCCGCAGTGAAGAGGATCTTGAAACAATCAGTTGGGGGATTGAGCAGTTTGCTGAAGCACTGCAACGTGCATTAGGCGAAGTAATCGATGTAGAGATGACTCTCACCAAAGAGAAAAATGATGATTGGATTGCGCAATATCAGCAAGGGATCACCCCCATTGAAATAGACCCTTTTTATATCCATCCTACATGGGAATTGCCGCGTGATGGGATGTTGAATATCGCTATCGATCCTGCGTTAGCATTCGGGACAGGACATCATCCTACCACTGCTTCGTGTTTGCGAGGAGTTGCCAAATATGTAAAAGCCGGCGATGAAGTGATGGATGTCGGATGCGGTAGCGGAATTTTAGCGATTGCATCGATTAAAAAAGGTGCTACGGTTGATGCGTGTGATACCGATCCACTTTCCGTTGAAAATGCGATTGTCAATGCGGAACAAAATAACATTGCCTACCGCCGCTTATGGGAAGGTCCAATCAACGAAACCGATGAAAAATACGATGTCATTATCGCCAATATTGTTGCCGATGTACTCGTTTTCATTGCAAGTGATCTTAAAAAACGGTTACGAGAAGGGGGTGTTTTAATCCTCTCAGGAATAATGGACAAGTATGAAGATAAAGTTCTCCGTGCATATAAAAGCTTTGAATTAACCGAACGTCTTGTCGAAAACGAATGGGTAACTCTCGTAGTGACTCACAAAGGAAATGAATAATATGGCTCAAAATGAATCGAATCCAAACCCCGATAAAAACGGTAATTTTTTTAATAAAAATCCTTTAATAACTTTTGCAATTTTTTCAATCGCGGTTATTATCCTTTTTAAAGCGGTAATCGGTGATGAGAATGAGTTAGCCGGCAAAATGAACGGCCAAAATGTGACACGTACCCAAGAGATCAGCTACGCTGATCTTAAACGCCTTATCCAAGAGAAACAAGTTGAAAAGGTCTCTATAGGACAAACCTATATCCGTGCTATCGGAAATGACGGAACTGGAAAAGTGGCGTATACGACGCGCATTGTAGGCCAAGACTCAACCCTTATCCCCCTTTTGGATGAAAAAAAGATCAATTATGTCGGTTTTTCTGAGAGCAACTGGTTTACAGAGATGTTCGGATGGTTATTCCCTTTCCTCATCATTATTGCTATTTGGATGTTTTTTGCAGGACGTATGCAAAAAAGTATGGGTGGCGGTATTTTGGGGATGGGTAACTCTAAAAAACTGATTAACTCAGAAAAGCCGAAAACCAAATTTGATGACGTAGCCGGTGCACAAGAGGCAAAAGAAGAGGTTTTGGAGATCGTAGATTTTCTAAAATCACCGGATCGTTATGTGGAACTTGGTGCTAAAATTCCTAAAGGGGTTTTGCTCGTAGGTAGCCCTGGTACCGGTAAAACGTTGTTAGCAAAAGCGGTAGCGGGAGAGGCAGAAGTGCCGTTTTTCTCTGTTTCGGGTTCAAGCTTTATCGAGATGTTTGTGGGTGTCGGTGCGGCGCGTGTTCGTGATTTGTTTGAGCAAGCGAAAAAAGATGCCCCATCGATCATCTTTATCGATGAGATTGATGCTATCGGTAAAAGCCGTGCGGCTGGTGGTATGATGGGGGGCAACGATGAGCGTGAACAAACCCTCAATCAGCTTCTCGCAGAGATGGACGGTTTTGGTACTGATACACCGATCATCATTTTGGCGGCAACCAACCGTCCTGAGATTCTCGATCCCGCACTTCTTCGTCCGGGACGATTTGACCGTCAGGTATTGGTAGATAAACCCGATTTCCAAGGGCGTATCGATATCCTCAATGTCCACGCTAAAGGGGTTAAACAAGATCCTGATGTTGATCTCGAAGAGATTGCCCGTCTCACTGCAGGTCTCGCGGGTGCCGATTTGGCAAATATCGTGAACGAAGCGGCATTGCTCGCGGGGCGTAAAAGCCAAAAAACAGTGCGTCAAGCTGATATGCGTGAAGCGGTAGAACGTGCAATTGCTGGGCTTTCTAAAAAGAGTCGCCGTATTGATGAAAAAGAGAAACGTATTGTTGCCTATCATGAGAGTGGTCATGCACTGTTGGCTGAGACAACCAAGGGAGCTAAAAAAGTTTCTAAAGTCTCTATTGTTCCTCGCGGGTTGGCAGCACTTGGGTATACCCTTAATACCCCTGAAGAGAATAAATATCTCATGCAGCGTCATGAACTGATCGCGGAAATTGATGTTCTTCTTGGCGGTCGTGCGGCGGAAGAGGTCTTTATCGGAGAAATCTCTACCGGAGCGGCGAACGATTTAGAGCGTACAACCGACATTCTCAAAGCGATGGTTCAGATGTATGGTATGAGTGATGTAGCTGGATTAATGGTACTGGAGCGTCAACGCAGTACCTTCTTGGGCGGTGGGATGACACAGGCAAAAGAGTACAGTGAAAAAATGTCTGAACAGATGGATGAGTTCATCAAATCGACATTGGCAGAGCGCTACCTTGCTGTCAAAAGCCGTTTGGAAGAATATCGCGATGCTATCGAAAAAATCGTAGAACTTTTGTATGCCAAAGAGAATATAACCGGAGATCAAGTACGTGAGATAATCGAAGCGTATGAAGTTGAGCACAATATCGAAACGAAACTCGAACCGCGTAAAGAGACCCCTTCGAGTAAAAAAATAGTTATTGACGAATAAGGAGCACTAGATGAGCGTTCAAACCGATACCTTTATCCTCTCAAGCCGAGGCTGGTTACTTTCGGGTGTAATTGGTGCTCTATTTCTCTTTTTTACGATGACGGGATTGCATCTGTTTCAGTTTCTGTTTGGGAGTTTACTCCTCGCCGTTCTCATCATTTTTCGTAATCCTGAGCGTAATACCTCTGAAACAGAGGCTGATAGTGTTGTCAGCAGCGTTGATGGTGTTGTTTTGTCGGTTGAAGAGAGTATGGTTGATGATAATAAAATGACCAAAATTACCATTATGAATTCATTGTGGGATGTCTCTATGCTTCGTGCCCCTTTTGATGGTGTCGTAGAAGGATTCAAAATTCGTCGTGGTGCCTCATTGCCACTGTATAACCCCCTGTCTGATACGTTGAATGAAAAAGCGGTACTCTCTTTTAGATCTACAAAAGGGGATGAAATCTACATCGAGCACCTTAGTGAACAAAGCTGTTTTAGTATCGGTATCGAAGTAGAAAAAAGTCAAAAATTCAAAGAAGGTGCTCGTTACGGATTTTTAGCGAAAGGGCGTAGTATTATTTATCTTCCAAAAAACAGCCGTATTACAGTTAACCCAGGTTCTTCGGTTCGTGCCGGTGAAAGTGTTATCGGATACTTAAACGCAGTCTAAGCCGATGCGTCAGTCTCCTCCCCCCATCGCCTATCTCCTCCCCAATCTTTTTACTGCTGCCTCTATTTTTACCGGATTTTATGCTATTGCTTTAGCCTTGGAAGCCTCTTTTGTCTCAGCGGCATGGTTTATTTTTTTAGCATTAATCTTTGATGGATTGGATGGGCGTGTTGCACGTATGACAAACACGGCAAGCCACTTTGGAGTGGAGTTTGATTCTTTAGCCGATATTGTTGCATTTGGGGTTGCCCCTGCATTACTCCTGTATCTGTATGTGGGTGAGAACTACGGACGGATGGGTATTGTTGTAAGTGCTTTATTTATTATTTTCGGTGCTGTTCGTCTGGCTCGTTTTAATGTCACGACTTCACGGATTGAACCAAGTGTCTTTATTGGTCTTCCGATCCCCACAGCGGCAATTATGATCTCTATAGCGGTAATTTTGTTAGAGCAATATTCTACTTTTGCTGCATTGAAAGTTTTTATTCTCCCCTTAGCAGCTATTTTGTCTATTTTGATGGTGAGCAATATTCGCTACCCAAGCTTTAAAAAAATGAACTTTAAAACATTTCATTTTATGCGATTTCTGGTTGCACTGATTGTTGTCGCATTGGGGATATTTATTTACCCTATCGAAGGGATGGCGATACTTGCGGCTGCATATTTGCTCTATGGTCCATTCCGTGCGTCATTTTATCTATTGCGTCGTTTTATCGCTTATAAAGGGTGATATTTCTGTGGTTCATTTGTGAGTTTCTCTGTATTGATCTTAAAGTCAAAATAACGTGAAAGAAAGCCAGTGTTTTCCATTTTAGTGAGTTGATTAATAGCTGCTTTGTTATTTTCAATTTGCATATAAAGCAAGGAAAGAGCATAACGGGTCTCTAAATAGTTTGGATTTTTTAATTTTGAAAGTTCTAGTAAGATGATTGCATTTTGATAATGCTCTGCTCCGATAGAAGCGCAAGCTCCTAAAAATAAAGTATGTTCATCACGAATACTATGAGTATCTATAAGTTGGTTGTAAAGAGTATATGATTTTTCAAATTCTTGATTGTAAAAATAAGCTTGAGCGAGTGCGCTCATAATATCTGTGGTACTTCCATTGGTCGTTTGAAGAGCAACTTCAAGTCGTTCGATTAATGGTTTAAGTTGTCCTGTCATCATTGCTATTAAGATACTACGATCACGTGTCAATTGAGGTCCGAAGTAGAGATCATCATATCGAAAAGATTGTTTTTTAAGATAATTTATCACAGATGAAGCAAATACTTTTGTTTTTTGATCTTTAAACTGAGTATCGATAACCATGAGGTGAGGAAGAATATCTGTGGGCTGAAGAGAAGCCAGTCGTTTCGCATCTCTTCGAGCTATATCGTTTAACTCCATTTCGGTTGCTATCGCTATTTGAAGTGCTAGATAGAGAGGACG
>NZ_JBAQPS010000211.1:0-3040 GCF_049305995.1 Sulfuricurvum sp. | reverse complement strand
TTTTAACACTGTTTGAGATTTTAAGATCATTTGAAATTTGCCCTAAATAATTCAATTGTAATCCTCTGCCGATATTTGCTTGAGCGACCTTATGAATCTTGTCAAAAAGAGATTCCGCTTCTTTACTAGAACGAACTTGATTCATAATTACACTAATCTCATTACGAAGTCTTGACGTAATTTTAATCGTCGCATACGCATCGGTAATAGCAGCCGGGTCAGGTACCGTAACAACAATCACATCATCACAAGCTCGTAAAAAAAGTTGGATATGTTCTCCGATTCCAGCCCCAGTATCGATAATCATCACATCCAAATCATCTAAGACATTAGCCTGGTCCATAAATCGCTCAAACAATCCACTCGACGCATATTTAAAAATCTCTTCTCCGCTCTCACCAGGGATAAGAACCAAATTTTTCTCAATAGGGACTAAAATATCTTCGACCGTTGCTTCCCCTTTGAGAACATGAAGAATATTCTTTTGGATTTTCACATTAAACATAACATCAAGATTTGCTAACCCGATATCCGCATCGAAAATCCCTACTTTCAACCCATATTTAGCCATAATATAAGCCATGTTAGAGCTGACGGTACTTTTTCCGACCCCTCCCTTACCGCTAGTGATTGCAATAAAACGAGTTTTTTTTGCCGTTAAATTGCGGTTTTTATTAACTAGTGCTTCGAGTTTAGAGGCTTGGTGACTCATACATTTTCACCTTTAGTAAATCCGTTCATTAAACATTCGACTAAAAAATCAGACGTTGCAACAACCAAATCTTCGGGAACTTCCTGCCCTACCGAAAAGTAGCTAATCGGTACTTTAGTTTCATACACGAGAGAAAAAATATTACCAAATCCTCTCGTTTCATCGAGTTTAGTAAACATCATCGTATCGATCCCCAGTGAGGCAAAATTATCATAGGTTGCTTTTAGATCCTCATATTTGATCGAACTGGGCATCACCAAAACGACATCAACAGTGTAATCAGTATTATTTCCTTTCAAACACTCATAAATCTTTTCAATTTTTCCTTTATCATAGGGAGAGGAGCCCATCGTATCGATCAAAATATAGTCACTATAACGTAACGCATTGAGCGCACTGGAAAATTCCGGCGGATCAACCACCGTCTCTATTCCCAGCTTCATCATCCGAGCATATTGCATCAGTTGCTCTACCGCTCCGATCCGATAGGTATCAAGAACGACCAGTCCCACTTTATATTTTTTATCAAGCAGATACGAAAAGCGTGCTGCAAGTTTAGCAATTGAGGTCGTTTTACCAACCCCAGTAGGGCCTACGAGCATAATCACCTTTTTTCCGCCGTTTTTCGGTGGTGTTTCAAGCCTAACCGGAATCATTTTACGCATTAAGACTTGAAAATAGCGCTTAACCGTTTCCGAACTTTCTCGCATCTTCGAGGGCATATGCTCTAATGTCAACTGCATAATCTCATCAAGATGATTTTGATCCATTCCACTTTCATGCGTTAATCGATAAATTTCAGCAAACTCTGGCGGAATAGCAGTAGTCATTTTGGGAGATTTTTCAGACCAAAACATATTTTGAATTAACTTGACTTTATCACCCAACTTTTCAATCTCTACTTTAATCCGCTTCAAATCTTCACTCTCGTGCTTAGGTATTTGACGTGTTATGCGTTGGTCTTCTTCAGTCACTTCGGCTATTTTGGAGATTTGTTTGGCAGCTTCGGAGATATTATAAAGAACATCACTGCTTTTTTGTGCCAAAGGGCGCTGTTTCATCAACGATTCTTCAATTTTTACTCTTGGCTTAGGAAATAAGTCCTCTTCTATTCCTACGACGATCTCATACAAAGCACTTTTGCCCAGTGATTTTTTCTGGACTTCTCGTGTCTCGATCAGCATTGCCTCTTCCCCAACTTCCAATTGCGCTTTTTTCAGCGCTTCGGCAGGGGTGGCACCGCTAAATGTCAAAATTTTCATATTGTCTCCGTATGCTCTCTCAAGCCAAACTTTCTAGCGGAATCGTCACACTGAGACGTTCACTCCAATGAGGATGAGGGATAGTCAACTCTTTGGTTCGTACTTTATAATTTTCAAAGAATAGTATATCCAAATCCAACGTCCTCGGCGCATTCGCAAAACTGCGACACCGCCCAAAACGCTTTTCAATCCGCCAAATCAACCGTAATAATGCTCTGGGTTGGAGCGAAGTGGCAATTTCTATAACCGTATTGTCAAAATCATTTTGTTCATGAAATCCAAAGGGAGGATTTTTTAAAATCACTCCGCTTTGAATTCTGCATATTTGCGGTAATTTTCCCAAATAGTGCCAAAGATGGTTCATCCGACGGCGAGTATCGCCAATGTTTCCCCCAACTCCCAAAATCACACGATAACGATACCCATCCGCTTTAGAGAGTGTTTGAGGGAAATGACGATCGACATAAACACTCTGTCTCTCATCCAAAACACGACAAAGCGGCATGGCTTACTCTTCTACCTCGCCTTGTTGCGCGGTAGATGCTTGCGCTTGACGCATTGCATTGATTTCACTCAAAATTTGCATCATCCCTACCATTGCCAAATGGTATCCGAACGGACCAAAACCGATCACCGAAGAGGTACACACAGGAGCCGTCATACTTTTTTGACGGAACTCTTCACGGCGGTAGATGTTGCTGATATGGACTTCGATCGTCGGGAGGTTGACCGCACTGATCGCATCACGAATCGCGATAGAAGTATGGGTATACGCCGCAGGATTGATAATGATCCCGTCCGCATCGCCGTAGCACTCTTGGATACGATCGACGATCTCACCCTCTAAATTGCTTTGATAAAACTCGATATCAACACCATTTTGGGTTGCGACATCTTTCATCTGTGCATGGATTTGCTCTAAACGCATCGGTCCGTATACTTGTTGTTCACGAACTCCCAGCATATTGAGGTTTGGTCCTTGGATAACGACTATTTTCATTGATTAAACCTTGATTGGTGTTTTAGAGTATAGATTATAGGTGGTTCTATATTATAAGGAACTAAA